>JANNBD010000087.1:0-6082 GCA_031385105.1 Chamaesiphon sp. OTE_78_metabat_374 | reverse complement strand
GCCTTGAGCTTTGTTCGCAACCCTGCTGACATCATCGAAATCAAAGAACTGATCGCCAATGCTGGCAAAGAAGTTCCTGTGATCGCTAAGATCGAGAAGCACGAAGCGATCGAACAAATGGAAGAAATCCTCGCCCTCTGTGATGGTGTAATGGTCGCACGTGGCGATTTGGGCGTAGAAATGCCCGCCGAACAAGTCCCTAGAATCCAAAAACAATTAATCGCTACCGCCAACCGGATGGGGATTCCGATCATTACAGCTACCCAAATGTTGGATAGTATGGTGAATAATCCCCGTGGGACTCGCGCCGAGATTTCTGACGTTGCCAATGCTATTTTGGATGGTACCGATGCAGTGATGCTCTCCAATGAGACTGCCGTAGGGATTTATCCGATCGAAGCTGTGGAAACAATGGCCAGAATTGCGATCGAAACTGAGAAAGGAGAGCTATCCCGCCGCTGGGAAGATAAAAAGCGATCGATTCCTAATGCAATTAGTGAAGCCGTTGGGAATATCGCCGAACAACTCGGAGCCGCTGCCATTATCCCTTTCACCAAAACTGGAGCCACCGCCCGCAGCGTTTCCAAATTTCGGCCATCCAAGCCAATTCTCGCTGTGACACCCCATGTAGATGTCGCCCGTAGACTTCAGCTAGTTTGGGGCGTTCAACCGATGCTCCTGCTCGATTTAGCCAACGTCAACGACAATTTTCAAGCAGCGATCAACATGGCGCGGACGAGTAATCTCCTCCACGAAGGTGATTTAGTTGTGATTACTTCTGGTACCCAAGGCGTAGCTGGCTCCACAGATCTGGTCAAAGTCGAAGTAGTTACAGCCATCTTAGGCAAAGGCATCGGCATCGGTAGCGGTACAGGACTGGTGACAGGAGCTGCCCACATTGCCCGCACACCGAGAGATCTGGCTAATTTTAAAAAGGGCGATATCTTGATCGCTTCTACCACAAATACTGAGTATCTAGACACCATCCGCAATGCCAGTGCGATCGTCGTCGAAGATGAGGGTCTAACCTGTCATGCAGCGGTGTTAGGCTTACGATTGGATATTCCCGTCATTGTCGGTGTTAAAGATGCCACAGGCAGTATTCCTGGCGGCACAGTGATTACCCTCGATGTTCAACGCGGGTTGATTTATTCTGGGGCGATTAGCTTTAATTAGTAGATGGTGAATGGTGGATAGCTAGGCTATTTCCAGCAAATACCAAGTAGGGTGGGCACTGCCCACCAGCTAGATCTCCGCATATTTCTAGTCAATTATCGACGATCGACTAATACATCGTCTGCTTGATTCCACCAATTGCTCGATCGGAACTATATCCGAGTACCATCACAGTAGGTGAGAGATTTCTGCAACTAGAACAATCATCGCCATATTTCTTGATTGTTGCTTCCCTAACGGTGCTAATGACTAAATCCACAGTAATCGGTGCCGGAATAATTCTAGCTACAGGCTGCGATTGTGAAGATTTTTTCGGTGCTTTACTACCTGCAATATTGGTTTGTGGCACCATCCCTTGGGCATTAAAAGTGGGTACCCGTGACAGATTCATCACTTCAGGGTATGGAATCGCCTTGACTGACTCAGTGGGAGGAACTGGATTATTGACTAGAGCTACAGCTACAGCAGCCGAACAGGTGAATAGAGACACTACTACTGGCTGATCCATAATACTGACGCTGCGATCAATTATTGTTATAAATTGAATTATCAATCCAGAACACTAAATTGTCCAGCGAAAGTTGCTTTCGATACTTGCCCTACGCTCAATTACGCATGGGTATGAGAGCGTACTTCCTTCCCTTCAAGAAATAGACAAATATCATCCACCATTCACCCACTACCCTAGATGTCTCATTTGACAATGGGAGTAGTTAGACAATACTTGCTTCTAGTGCCGCCACATCAGGAATCAGCATCATATCATTGCTGCGATCGACCAGTCCGGCTGCTTCCATTTTTGCCAGTACTCGTGTGACGGTTTCGCGTGCTAAACCGCTCATGCTGCTGAGTTCGCGGTGTGGTAAGTTGGGAATCTCTATGCCTTTATCGACAGTTTTCCCCTGTCCTTCGACCAAAAATAGCAGAGTATCTGCCACGCGAGAAGAACTACTAGATTCGCGCAACCGCAGACGACGATTGACTTGACGCAACCGTCTCGCCATCAATTGGGCAAGGCGCATTCCAGCCAATGGCTCAGTTGTGAGCAGTCTGACAAAATCTTCAGCGGGAATATTTACAATTGTCGCCGGAGTCAAACTCAGCACATCAGTTGAACGGGGTGCCTGTTCGATTGCCGCCATTTCACCGACGATTTCACCCTTACCAACAATATTTAGGGTGACTTCACGTCCGTCAGCATTGTAAGTGCGAATTTTGAGCCAACCACTCAAGACAAAATAAACTGAGCTACCCCAATCGTTTTCTAGTAAGATTGTCTGATTAGCTGGATGATGACGAACTGCCGCATGAGCTAGAGCTGGAGCCAATGCTGCTGCTGGTAATTCACTCAAAAACGGGATTGAACCAATCGCTTCTGAAATCGAAAGATGCGCTGGTGATTGAATATTGTTTTGTCTATGATCCATGATTTTGAGTTCAATCTGCTGAGGGTGGACAAGACCTACAGCCTAAACAACGGCGAGGCTTCCCGATCTGTATGCTGGTAAGTGATTACTTATTCAATATGCCCGTAAATCGGTCTTTACTACCACTCGTAATTGTTAAACGTTCGATGAATTTACCCAACTCAATTACACTTTCCCGACTACTAGGTTTACCCGTAGTTGTTTATTGTCTCTATAGCAGTAGTCTAACCGTTCGCTGGATTGGAGTCACAGTATTTCTGCTGGCGGCTCTGACTGATTGGCTCGATGGCTATCTCGCCCGCAAGCTAAATCTAGTTACAGATCTAGGTAAATTTCTTGATCCGTTAGTGGACAAATTATTAATTTTGATTCCGCTCCTAATATTAATCGATCTTCACCTAGTTCCGGCGATCGGTGTTTGCCTGATTCTGGCACGGGAATTGACGATTGCGGGCTGGCGAGTCGGTCAAACCCAAATTAGCGGGGCAAATATCTGGGGTAAACTCAAAACAGTTAGTCAAATCATAGCGATCGCCATAATCATCACACCATTATCGATCGAAAACTGGCATTTTTATGGTTTGGTCGCTTTCTGGATTTCGGTAGCGTTTACTCTCATTTCCGGTTTGATTTATTTGATTCCGGTTGAATCCGTTACCTAGCAACGATTATAGTTACTTATTTTTACTCGCTATCGGTTCAAAAAATCATTTTCACTCGATCTTAATATTTACTTAAGAAAGTCGATCGTTCTGGCTTGAAAATCCTGAACAGCCCTTGATGAATAGACTATAGCCATTGGTTGCTTTCCATCCTCCTACCACAGCGAATCAATCCAGCCCACACGTAAATGAGATTTAGCTTTACAATAGTAAACAATAAGTGATGTAACCAATTATTCCATTTAACGATGATTGGATCCCAAAATATTGGTGGGAGTACTTGTTTAGGCTTGATTATTCTTGGAGTAAGTGATCTGATGGGCTACATTGAAAAAGTATTAGAAAAACTGAAGCAGTGGGCTGGTAAGCTAATTGAGGCTTTACTAGGACCTGAACTCCAGCCTGAGCCAGAGTTAATTCCGATTCCTGTGGAAGACAGATCTCGCCGCTACAGATAGCTGAGTGCGATCTATGGTGTCTACTATTGGTGCATCAACTTCTACAAAACGTGGCAATCTGAGCGTAATCATTTTGCATGGCCCAAACTTGAACCTGCTAGGGTTGAGAGAACCAGCGATTTATGGCGCGACAACATTGGCTCAGATCGATAGCCAACTGATCGAATTGGGGGCATCTCTGGGAACTGCGGTACAATCTTTTCAATCAAATCACGAAGGCGTGATAGTTGACACTATCCATGCTGCGTGCGGTCAGCATCAGGGAATTTTGATCAACGCTGGAGCATACACTCATACAAGTGTGGCTATTCGTGATGCCATATCTGCTGTCCAAATCCCCACAGTAGAAGTTCATCTCAGCAATATTTACAAGCGCGAAGAATTTCGCCATCATTCCTATTTAGCGTCGATTTCAGTTGGTCAAATTAGCGGCTTTGGTGCCAACAGCTATTATCTGGGATTGCGAGCACTTGTAGCTCATTTAGAAGGAATAGCTTAAAAACCCGACTTTTTGGAAAAAGTCGGGTTTTTGCAGCACAAGCTCCAATTTACAGACTATCAACCGCAACAGTTCGCCGAGTTTCAGCCGAAATCCTGGCGGCATCGGCTACCTGCAAAGTTTTCAGACTGAGCGAAGGAGTCACATAGTTGGGTTTGCCATCGATCAAATGATCTAGCACCAGTTCTAGATCTTTATTAAACAAACCTTTCCGAGCACCCAGATCTAGTGGTGTTGAAACCCCTTCCTGAATCAATACTCCTTCATCACCATCGAATATTAACGCTCCATTTTCCCCATGCACCTCAAATTTGCGGGAATTTTGCCACAATCCTTCACCTTTGCCATAGACAAGCTCACCAATCATGCTGCTATTTTTGAATCGAAATTGAGCAGTGCAGAGACAAGTTTTGTAGTAATCGCCCACACCGCCCCAATATTGATTATTGCAATTAATGCTGTCGATCGAGCCAAACAGGTCAGTAAAGCGATGAAGCCGCGATAGTGCTGCACTGAGGGGAAATCCGAACTCAGTGCGATTAAATGTCCATTTTTCGGCTACAGATCGGGACGTAACGATCGTACTGTAGCGGGCATAATAGACCTCTCCCAGATGATGTAACTGTTCGCGCATCGTCTGATGGAGTCCACCGAGCAATTCGATATGCTCGACGTGGAGTAATACTTTCTGAGCCTGGGCTAGTTCAATAATTTCGGCGGCGATATGGGGGTCGAGTGCGAGGGGATACTCGACGATTGTGTGCTTTCCCGCCAAGATTGCCGCGCGGACGATTTCGCTGTGGTTACTATTGATCGTCGCGACGATTACCAGATCAATATCGGGCATCTGAATCAATTTCTGCCAATCAGCCACAGCGAGAGCATTAAATTCTGCGGCGAACTCGGCTGTTCGTTCAGGAGTGCGTCCGGCAACGGCGACTAATTGCGTCCGGCTTGCGGCTGTGATACTTTGAGCGCGAACTTTGGCGGCAAATCCTGTGCCGACGATGCCAACGCGGATCGGGAGATTAATTTCTCCATAACTAGCAATCGTAGACATAAGATTTTCTAATATTATAAAGTAATCGAACTGACAATGAAACTGAAGGTTGGAAAATATTATAGCTGCTGTTTGAGCTGGTGATTCGATCGACTGACCATCAGTTGCTTAGAGTCTGAAAGCGTTGCAGCATAACCATACTAGTCGATATTCAATCATTTGTCTGACCTAGAGATATAAGTAATTAGGATGAATCACCGCAATTCGATTACGAATACCATTGGACTTTAGAGATACTTATGGATACAGATCGGGAGTTTTTCCCTTAGTATTCAAATAGAGCCGAAAATTACTGCGATTAGCTGGATGATCTTGCGAGTCGTGGTGATTGACAAAAGCTAGGTAGACAGATATTGCCTGAATCCAGATAAATTTGTCCGTATCCGCAATTTTTAAGCAAAGTAGAGAGGAATCAATCCAACATGGCAACTTATAAAGTTACTTTAATCAACGAAGCTGAAGGTCTAAACACCACTATCGACGTTGCTGATGACACTTACATTTTAGACGCAGCCGAAGAGCAAGGTATCGACTTACCTTATTCCTGCCGTGCAGGTGCTTGTTCTACCTGTGCTGGTAAAATCACGGCTGGTGAAATCGACCAATCCGACCAATCTTTCTTGGATGACGACCAAATCGAAGCTGGTTATGTCCTAACTTGCGTTGCTTATCCTAAGTCTAACTGCACTATCCTGACTCACCAAGAAGAACAGCTCTACTAAATGTAGGATTTTTCTCTAGAGTTATTGGTTTAGGAGCGCGGAATTTAATTTCGTGCTCCTGTCTTTTTGGGAGGGGAC
>JANNBD010000086.1:0-4505 GCA_031385105.1 Chamaesiphon sp. OTE_78_metabat_374 | reverse complement strand
TCTTCGATTTACCTGCGGAAATCCCTTTGGAAATAATCGTGCTGCGGGTATTTTTGCCAACGTGGATCATTTTGGTGCCAGTGTCGGCTTGTTGGAGATTATTTGTCAGCGCGACGGAATAAAATTCACCGACGGAATTGTCGCCGACGAGAACGCAACTAGGATATTTCCAAGTAATTGCCGAACCTGTCTCTACTTGTGTCCACGAAATCTTGGAATTTACACCTTTGCACAAGCCGCGTTTGGTGACGAAGTTGTAGATGCCACCTTTGCCAGTTTCATCGCCAGCGTACCAGTTTTGGACGGTGGAATATTTGATTTCGGCGTTATCTAGTACCACCAATTCGACGACGGCGGCGTGGAGTTGATTGGTGTCGAATGCGGGTGCGGTACAGCCTTCGAGGTAGGTGACGGATGCACCTTCATCGGCGATGATCAGTGTCCGCTCGAATTGACCGCTATCGCCCGTATTGATCCGGAAATAGGTGGATAAATCCATCGGGCATTTGGTGCCTTTGGGGATGTAGACAAAGGAACCGTCACTAAATACAGCGGAGTTTAAAGCTGCAAAGAAATTATCGGCGATCGGGATGACACTTCCCAAGTATTTTTCGATTAGTTCGGGATATTCTTTGACTGCTTCGGAAATCGAGCAGAATACCACGCCTTCTTTGGCTAATTGTGCCTTAAATGTGGTGCCGATCGAGACGCTATCAAATACCGCATCGACAGCCACGTTTGACAGGCGTTTTTGCTCGTTGAGGGAGATCCCCAATTTCTCAAAGGTTTCGAGCAACACAGGATCGACTTCATCCAAGCTGTCCAATTTTTTGGGGGCTTGCTTGGGGGCAGAGTAATAGATGATATCGTTGTAGTCGATCGTTGGATAGTCTACATGGGGCCAAGTTGGTTCAGTCATCTTCAGCCACTGGCGATAGGCTTTGAGCCGGAAGTTGAGCAAAAATTCTGGCTCATCCTTCTTGGATGAAATCAACCGCACAATCTCCTCATTCAAGCCACGGGGAATCTGATCTGACTCGATATCAGTCACAAATCCGTACTTGTAGGGTTGATTAACTAAGTTTTGTACTATAGTGCTCATCGATCGCCTGTGTTCTCTCTAGAATAAGGATTGATAATCTGTCTGGCTGGAATAGCTGGAGATATCGTATACTAAAACAACTGGTTAATTGTTTAACTATATTCTAAAGTACTTTAGCAACTAAGTTGTTGTCAAAGTAGCTAAATTAATCAAAATTTTTAGTTAAATGTCTGCGCGCGACCATTTTCTCTCACCCAGTAACGATTATGATCACAGAGCAGCACACTTCTACGAAGCAGGATATCCTCGAATATCTCCTGAAACAGGATCGCGCGATCGCTCAAGACTTAGCCACAGTAATGGATATTAGTCCCCAAGCTGTGCGTCGTCATCTCAAAGACTTGCAGACAGATGGCTTAATTGCTTACCAATCAGTTTCTTCGGGCACAGGCAGACCTCAGCATATCTATCAGCTTAGTCAAAAAGGGCGCGACAGGTTTCCCAATCAGTACGACAGGTTTGCGATTTCGTTTCTGGATACTCTGGTTGAGAATCTGGGATACGAACAAGCGGCGAAGATGCTGCATCACCACTGGCAAAAGAAGAGCATTGACTATCGGGAGAAGCTCGGAAATGGGGTGTTGATCGATCGAGTTGCGCGGCTGGTTGAATTGCGTCGCCAAGAGGGTTATATGGCTGACTATCATGCTGTAGACGATCGAAATGATCAATTCATCCTGACCGAACATAATTGCGCTATTTCCCAGGTTGCAGCGTCCTTTCCGGCTGTTTGTGGGCACGAATTAGAAATGTTTGCAACGGCGTTGGCAGATTGTCAGGTAGAACGTACACACTGGATTGTTAATGGCGAACATCAGTGCGGTTATCTGATTTCGGTGAATAAATAACTAGGGATTAATCGCAGTGACTAACGAAAAATATTTAACTCAAGCTGAAGCTCTAGATGTAGAGACAGCATTGCTGTCCACCCATGAGAAATTCCTAGCGCGGATTACGATCTCTTCGTTGAGATTGCTACAGCAAATTGCTCAGGAAGAACAGGTGAAAGTTGAAGATCTGACACCGAAGCAGATCACCCAATGGTTTGAACGAGATGCTCAATTGAAAAAAACGCAGGGTGAAACCGCCGGATCTTTGCAGTGGTAACTGAGTAGGGGATATAAATTGAAATCTAAAGATCGAATTTTATCCCGCTACCCACTAGAGGCTAACTATTGCTTGGGTGCGTATTGCTTATTGAATTCTTGAACTTTCCGTTTTTGTTCGGGGGTAAAGATTGCATCTCGTTTTGCGGAAGCATCAGCAAATATTGATTTGAGCTTAGTTTCTTGCTCAGTAGTTAGGGTGAAACCTGGTTGTTTGCCTTGCTGCATTGCGATCCGAAGCTGTTCTTTTTGGCTGGGAGTAAATACAGCAATGTATTTCTGACGGAAATTTTGAGTGACTTTTTCTAATTTAAGCTGTTGATCTTTAGTGAGTTTTAGCTGCTCAATTAATTGCGCTTGAGGATTATTCGCAGGAGGTCGCGCAGCAGGCGGGGTGGTTGGCGGAGTGGTTGCAGGCGAAGCAGCAGGGGCGACATTTGGCTGTTGGGCAACTACCGAAACAACATGAGTCGAAACAATTGAGATAGAGCAAAGGGCGGTAGTTAGAGCGGTTAAAGTTAATTTTTTCATAGAAATAGAAGACAAAACTTTGAGTGAAAAAAAGTGACAAAGATCTTTAGTCGATCTGATTGTTACATTTTTATGGTGACTCTGCTAGCGATCGAAATGTTCGCCAGTTCAGAATTTAATTAAAACTTTGCGCGCACAGTAAATTCATAATCACCCCCAGCTTCGAGCTGATAATCCCACTGTTTCAGGAATCTACCCAAAGCATCTTGAATCAGGGCACGCCCCAGGGATGGCTCAACGGTTAGTTCAAAATGTCCCTCCCAACACCGCCACTGAAATTCCCAGCAAAACTCGCCAGCAGTGACTTCGCCGATGACTCTGCCAAATTGCCAAGAATGCTGAGTAACGCGGACATGTGCGGTTGTTTCTGGGAGGTAACGCTTTGCCATGATTAAGGGTCGAAAGTCTGTCAAGATTAGATGAGGCTAGTCTAACAAACTCTGATTGAGATCCCAAAGTGCCAGAGATTAGGAGATAGTAGAAGTAACTAGCTGATTAAACCCTATTGCCTTTCATCAATATGCTACTGGTAGAAAAATCGACAGCCCGCGACTGGAAGTCCATCATCGCAAAATTGACAGCCGTAGTTGGTAGCAGGGGGATTATTCAGCGGCGGGAAGAATTAATTACCTATGAGTGCGATGGTTTAACTAGTTATCGGGAACGTCCTGACTTAGTGATCTTGCCCAAGACTACCGAGCAGGTAGCCGCAGCGGTCAGGATTTGCGACGAAAATAATGTGGCTTGGATTGCGCGGGGTGCGGGTACGGGTTTATCAGGTGGCGCATTAGCTGTGGAAAATTGTGTGCTGATTGTCACCTCGCTGATGAATCAGATCCTCAAAGTAGATCTGGAAAATCAAGCTGTTGTCGTCCAGCCTGGGGTAGTTAATAACTGGGTGACTCAGGCTGTCAGTGGTGGCGGCTTTTATTACGCGCCAGATCCGAGCAGTCAGATTATTTGTTCGATCGGTGGTAATATTGCCGAAAATTCCGGCGGCGTTCACTGCCTCAAGTATGGAGTGACGACAAATCACGTGCTGGGTTTAAAATTGGTCGTCCCCAGCGGTGAAATTATCGATGTCGGTGGCGAAATTGCCGAAATGCCAGGATATGACTTAACGGGCTTATTCGTCGGTTCTGAAGGTACTCTGGGCATCGCTACTGAAATCACTCTCAAAATCCTCAAAACACCGGAATTGATTTGTGTACTTTTAGCTGATTTTGATAGCGTTGAAGCGGCAGGAAGTGCCGTTTCAGGCATTATCAGCGCAGGGATTATCCCCGCCGGAATTGAGATGATGGACAAGTTTAGTATCAATGCGGTTGAAGATGTCGTTCAAACTAATTGTTATCCCCGCGATGCCGCCGCAATTCTGTTGGTAGAAATCGATGGCTCTGGATTAGAAGTTGAGACAAATCAAGCCAAGGTAGCCGAGATTTGTCGGCAAAATGGGGCGCGGGATATTACGATTGCCACTGAGCCAGAACAAAGGTTGCGACTGTGGAAGGGGCGAAAAGCGGCTTTTGCAGCAATGGGCAAAATCAGTCCTGATTATTATGTCCAAGATGGGGTGATTCCTCGCACCCAGTTATCGTATGTCCTGCAAGAAATAGAGAAACTAGGCGAAAAGTATGGACATTTTGTCGCCAACGTTTTCCATGCTGGGGATGGTAATTTACACCCATTAATTTTGTACGATAATTCTGTCAAAGGCGCGCTAGAACAGGTAGAAGCTTTGGGCGGAGAAATCCTCAAGCTCTGTG
>JANNBD010000054.1:0-18244 GCA_031385105.1 Chamaesiphon sp. OTE_78_metabat_374 | reverse complement strand
GCGGGAGATGTTGGTAAAAGTATCGCCCAATTGCAAGTCTGTCGTCAGCGATTGGCAGAGCTGGATCGATTGCAGGTACAAGTATTACCGCTTCAGCAGGAACAGCTAGAATTGACTAGCAAGATCGATCGAGAGACAGCGAAAGTACAAGCTAAACTAAATGAGCTAGTTTTGCGCGAACAGCAGGTAATAGCCAAAACTAATCAGCAACCGCAATTAGTTGACAGGTTGAAAGAATTAGATCTTAAAATTATCGATTTCGATCGTAAGAAAGTCTATCAAAAGCGAATTGAGGAGAAAGGACTAGAAAAAAATGGTCATCTCCAACGGCTGGATGCTGATACCCGTAACTATCAACGTCAATTAATTGAACTCGATCGCAAACTAGAGCTACTAGAAGTACCTGATGCTAGCTGTCCCCTGTGCGATCGCCCATTAGATGAAACCCATTGGCAACAGATTTTAAATGATGCCAAAACTGAGCGTGAAAATATCGAGCAGCAAATTTCTGCAACCCAAGAGGAGCACTCACGTTACACCCAAGAACGGCAATCACTGCGAACTGAATACAAGCAATTAGAATCAGAGCTAATTGAATCTAAAAGCTTACCAGAACAGCGTGGAAAACTACAAGCTCAATTAGATGCAATTGCGGAATTACAACTAAATCTTCAAGAGATTGCGACTGAAAAGGATCGAATCGAACTAGCGATCGAATCTAAAAGCTATGCCAGTGAATTACAATTACAATTATCACAATTGCTAGTTCAAATAGCAGCTATCGAATATAGTGATCAAAGCCACGCCCTAGCACGGGGTGATGTGGACAAGTTGCGCTGGGCAGAGATTAAACAAGAGAAAATCAAGGATGCCCAACGGAAACAAACGCAATTAGTTGAGCAAAAAAGCCAATTGACAGCTAAAATTGTCGCAACTGAACAAGCAATCAATCAGCTCCAAGTTGATTCAGATTTACGGATCGAAATCATCGAACTCGACAAGCAAATTACAGAACTTGGATACGATCGCACCGAACATGATCGTGTATCTACTACGCTCCGGCAATCACAATCAATCCAACTTCAATATCAAGAAGTTCAGCAAGCCAAGCAAATTCAGCCCCAATTATTAGCAAAAATTGAACTACTTGAAGCTAACGATCGTCAGAACTCAATCGATCGAGGTCAATCGCAATTAGAGATCGATCGAATTAGCATCGAGTTTGAAAAAATCCCTGATAATGACGACAAAATTGAATCGATCGAACTCCAATTAGCCGAGCGGCGGCAACAGTTAGATATCAACCTAGCAAATTTAGGTAGTCTATCTCAACAGCTCACTCAACTTAGTAAGATTCAAGCCCAGTTAAAATCACAAGAAGAATTACTAGATACCTATAAACATCAGCAAAAGATCTACGATGAACTCGGTAAAGCCTTTGGTAAAAATGGCATCCAGGCTCTAGTGATTGAAAATATTTTGCCCCAATTAGAAGCCGAGAGTAATCAAATTCTCTCAAAACTCAGCAATAATCAATTTCATGTTCAATTCATCACCCAAAAAGCTACCAAAGCCAGTCGAACAAAGAAAGCCAACATCAAAAATGCGAAGTTTATCGATACCTTAGATATCGTCATTGGCGATGCCAATGGCACTAGATCCTATGAAACTTATTCCGGTGGTGAATCCTTTCGGATTAACTTTTCAATCCGGCTGGCTCTGGCTAAACTCCTCTCTCAACGTGCTGGAACACCGCTCCAAATGCTAATTGTAGATGAAGGATTTGGCACCCAAGATCGGGAAGGATGCGATCGATTAATTGCGGCAATTAATGCAATTTCTGCTGATTTTGCCTGTATTCTCGCTGTCACCCACATGCCTCAATTTCGTGAAGCTTTTCAAACCAGAATTGAAGTACACAAGACCAAGAATGGTTCACAGCTTCAAGTAATCAGTTAGTAGCTTATTCACCACATGCGATTCATCAATAGTCTCCATCGGTAATTTCAAATACTAAGCTAATTCATTGGGCGTGCCAAATTTTTAAACTTAGTCAAAGCTGGATCGAAGACTAATTTTACTACTCCAGTTGGCCCATTTCGATGTTTAGTAATAATTAGTTCGGTAATATCTCGATCGGGTGTATCTGGATTATAATAAGCATCTCGATACAGCATCATAATTAAATCCGCATCTTGTTCGATCGAATTGTGCGCGATGATGTTATTGGCAATAAAATTATGAAAGTGAGGTACTGTCAGATCGTACACATCCGACTCACCATCAGGAATAATCGACACAATTTTATCCCAGTAAATATCGCTATTGGCTAGATTGTTGATTTCGATCGATTTAGTAATAGTAGCTATTTTCGATGCTCGTTCACGGCTAACATTGTGTTTATACAAGCTAGTCCCGCAGTAGCTATTCCCTAGCTGTAGTTGAAATTCTCGTGTAGTTAATCCAGCAACTTTCATTGCAGGTACAGCATACATTCGCCAGAAGTCATGAGGGATAATATCTCGGTTAGTAATTGCAGTTTTATTGCTGAGGTAATCACTAATTTGAGAGAGCGATCTTTGCTTGTACTCACCAACAGCACCTATCAAAGCAATAAATCGCACCATATCATGCTTGCCACTCACT
This sequence comes from Chamaesiphon sp. OTE_78_metabat_374, assembly GCA_031385105.1. Classification (GTDB taxonomy): domain Bacteria; phylum Cyanobacteriota; class Cyanobacteriia; order Cyanobacteriales; family Chamaesiphonaceae; genus Chamaesiphon. Next base: position 15,598 of record JANNBD010000054.1, on the reverse strand, counting down.
GAGACATGATACTGATCTCTACCTTTGTTTGTCTGAGGAACTGTCCGTAAAGTAGCATTAATTTCTAATCTCAACAGGAGAGATTGAACATTAGCTGCTAATCTGTAACTACTCGATGAATAATAAATTGCAGGGTAAATATTTCGATTAGTCTCTTTACTATTCCAGTAATCTTCATTTATATAGATACAACCATCCGTACTCCATAAATGACGTAAGAATAGACTGATTGCAGCTTGAGGCTGAGAAAAAACTCGATCTGGTACAAATTTTTCATGAGAGCGTAGACCAAACACGCTTAGATTTTCTAACCATTCAGAAATAGGATTTCTAACATTGTGCGTTAATCGAAATCCTGCACTTAGATATACTTGATACCAATCTCGTTCCTGCTGAACTCTTGGGACAATCCGATCTCCAAATATTTTTGTTGCAAGATTTGCTACTATTTGAGCTAAATCCGGCTCTCTAGTCGTGTATTGAATACTATGTCGTGGCAATGTGCAGCCATCACCAATCAAGTGACCCAGCAACGCAAGTTTATCATCACTCATCGATTGTTCTAAATTAGGAGCAGGATTTTTTCTAGGTACTGCAAGCCTGTCATCGATTGCTAATTCATCTAACCTTTTCCAGCCATGAATAGTTAAAAACTGATGATTAGCCGTTGCTTTGATTGTTCTACCTGACTGTGTTTGAATTTTCCAGATAGGTTTGATCCCAGTAGCAAACGCATGACTGACAACAGCTCGTTTAAGTTGCATTGTTGTTTCATCGAGTGCCCATACTGCAAATTCGGACTCATTGACTAGATCTCGAATAGGCATTTGAATACCAGTATCCGCCAGCGTAATTAGAGTATCGCCAGTTAGACAACCTGATTCTCTCAAATCTGACATCATTGGACGCTTATTATTTCTCGCTTCCACACCTCGACTTAATTGCGATAATGCAATCAATGGCACCTGTAATTCCCGTGCTAATCCTTTCAATCCACGAGTAATTTTCGATATTTCTTGAACGCGGTTATCACTGCTACCTTCCATCAATTGCAGGTAATCAATCATGATCAACCCCAACGTGCCACCATGCTCGGCTTGCAATTTACGCGCCTGACTTCGCATCTCCATTAGCATCATGCTGGCATTGTCATCGATGAAAATTGGTAGCTCAGAAATTCTGTCTACCGCTTTATATACCGAGTCCCATTCATTCGGGCTAATTCGTCCCGCTCTGAGTCGATTACTATCTACGCCCGCCTCACTAGCAATCAATCTTTGTACCAATTGATCCTTGGACATTTCCAAACTAAATACCAATACTGGTAGGTTATGCAATTTTGCCATATTGTAGGCAATATTCAAACTAATCGCCGTGTTATGAACACAAATATCGTTTGCGACAAAGTTGTGAGTATCAGGAATCGTCAGATCGTAGACTTGCTTGTCGCCAGTATATTCGATCAAGACAATTTCATCCCAGTAAATTTCACTATCATCCGATTTTTCTAGGGATAGATTTTCAGATGTTATCATCCCTTCGTCATGTACTTCGGCTGGAAATCCAAAATTTTCGATAAAATTATGAGTAGACCGAGTATCGCTAATATCCAATCTCCATTCAAATTTGTAATCAGTTTCGATCGATTTAAGTTGAATTTCTGTGATAATGCCAAGTCTTAATAGTAAATGTTGAACTTGTCGTACTAATTTTTCACTCGCAGCCGAGTAACCAATCCACAGCCCTCCATTGTTTGTAGCTGACACCCAGGTATCACCATCCAACAAATTATTCACAAACCATATAAATTGAGGTTTTGACAATATAAAAACATAAGTTGGTATGATTGAATTAGGATTTTTGCTATATGTCTTTGCTTCTTTGCATAAATCCATAAACCTATCTTCTGATAATACTTCTTTTCCGAAGATTGGTACTACCTGCGGAACCGCAATCTTGTCACCTACTTTAATTTCGGCAAGCTTTTTCCAACCATCTGCTGTTAAATAAGGATGGGTAATTGTAGTTTCGATCGATCTACCCAATCTCGTCGTAACTTTAAATACTGGCTTGATCCCATCATCGATATATGCAGATGGTTTCGTCAGACTAAATTGCCAGTTATTGTTAAGCGTTAAAATCTCGGCTTGTTGCTGATGATATAGTTCTTGAATAGTTTTAATTGAACCATCCGCCAGCACGATTTCAGAGTCATATGCCAGACATTTGCCCATTGACGGACGACCAGCTATGATGATCAGATCCGATCGCTGAAAGCCACCTGTCATGCCATCTAGATCGCTAAAATCACTAGTCAATCCAGGCGGAATCAGTTTATCATGACGATCTTGGATATCTTGATAGGTTGTCGCGACGATTTCCTTGATAGGAGTTAGCCCTTGCTTGGGTCTAGCCTGGGTCAAATTGAGGATTTGTTGCTCTGACTCATCGAGGACAGTTTCCAGGGGTCGATCGGCTGCATAGCCCAATTGAGTAACTTCTGTACCTGCTTTAATTAGTTCCCGCCGGATATATTTATCCATCACCAATACGGCGAGGGAGTCGATATTTACCGCACTAACTGTGCGTTCGAGAAGCTGAATTAGTTTCGCCTGTCCACCAATTTTTTCAAGTTGATTTTGGTCGATCAACCAGTCAGTAACAGCTAATAAATCTGTCGGTTTACCTTGACTATTTAGAGCCAAAAATGCTTGATAGATATCCGTGTGCGTCGGGATATAAAATGCTTCAGGAACTAGCTTCTCCGCCACCCGCCCAATTGCCTCTGGATCGAGTAGGATACCGCCCAGAATGGCTTCCTCAACTTCAATATTCTGGGGTGGAATCAGACTTGTCGATCGAAAGTTGGGTGTATCTGACATCTAGGATCTGTAGGGGCGGGTTTATACTATCAATTCAAACAAAGCTAGAAATCTAATTTGAACCCGCCCACCTAACTAGAAATGGGTGAATCTTGAATCGCCATTGATAGCACTATTGTACCATAAAAGCTATTCCAGCTATAAAAATAGGCTGCTAGGTGCAGCCTGATTTAGACGACAGAAGCTAAACTTATTTAGCGACGACTTCGATATCGACAGTGACGACAACTTCGGGGTGAAGCTTGAGTTCAGCTTTGTAAGTACCGATCTTGGATACATCTGGCAGGGTGATATCGCGCTTATCGATTTCTTGTCCAGTGGCGTTTTTGATGAGTTCAGCAACTTCTGTGGTGGTGACAGTACCAAAAATTGATTCGTTCTCACCAACCTGCTTGGAGATCGAGAATTTACCCACTTTATCGATGGCTGCTTTTTGAGTCACCGCAACTTCTTTCAGTGCTAGTAAGCGCAGACGTTCGACTTCGCGACGTTTCTCAGCTTGCTTGAGCAATCCAGGTGTGACATTGGCGGCAATCTTCTGGGGGATGAGGTAGTTACGAGCATAACCAGGTGCTACTTCGACTAAATCACCATTTTTGCCCAACTTACGGACATCTTGGTTTAAAACTAACTGTACGCGCTTTGCCATATCGATTTCTATTTAAGCTTTCTAAGTTATATTTGAGACAGTGCCACAAACCTATGATTTTATCACAGAAGATCTACTCCTGTTAGGATTTGTCGCTGTGATTATTCGATCGAGAGCCTATTTGATCAATCGTACTCCCAACTCCGAACTCTTAACTCCCAACTCTTACTCGATGTCCCGTTTCCAAAAGCTGCTCAATTATCTCAACCCCTACAAGTGGCAGGTTGCTCAAGGCATTTTTGCCTTGTTCATTGTCAATGCTCTGAGTGTCTACATTCCGCTCTCGATTAGAACTGGAATTGACACCCTCAAAACTGCGGCTACTAGTGATTATCTCACTCAACTGACGATCGCGATTATCGGATTGACTTCGATCATGTGGGTGGTGCGGATGGTGTCCCGCATTCTGATTTTTGGGGTAGGGCGACAAGTTCAATCTGCGATGAAGCAAAATATCTTCGAGCAGATTCTTCGGCTGGAGCCAGGTTATTTTGCGATTACCACGGTAGGAGATCTGATCAATCGATTCACCAGTGATGTTGAAAATATCATGCGGTTGGTAGGTTTTGCCGTATTGAGTACAGCAAATATTATCTTTGCCTACGCGCTGACTTTACCCGCGATGCTGTACATCAGTGTCAAGTTGACGTTGATGGCACTTGCTGTGTATCCATTGATGTTGATCGCAGTACAGCTATTTAGCGGCAAACTGCGAGATCAGCAGGTTGTTGTGCAGGAATCAATCTCTGATTTGAGTGAGCTGATTCAAGAAGATATGAGCGGAATTTCGCTGATCAAAATCTATGCTCAGGAAGAAACCGAACGCAAAGCCTTTCGCCAAAAGAATCAGGAATTATTTAAAGCCAATCTCAAATTAGCTGAATCACGCAATACTATTTTTCCGATTATTCAGGGACTAGCTTCGATTAGTTTGCTGGTATTGTTATGGCAGGGTGGACTAGCGATCGCAAATAAAGAGATTAGCGTTGGTGATTTCTTATCCCTAGTGATTTATGCCCAAAATTTAATTTTCCCCACAGCATTATTGGGATTTACAATTACAGCATACCAGCGGGGTGAAGTCAGTATCGATCGAGTTGAGGCAATTCTATTTGCTCAACCAAAAATTGCCGATCAGCCAACATCATTGTATCTCGACACCACATTTCAAGGTCAAATTGCTGCCCAGGATTTTAGCTACACATACCCAGGCTCCGAGACACCGACACTCAAGCATCTCAATTTTACAATCAGAGCGGGCGAAACGATCGCGATCGTCGGGCCAATCGGTTCTGGCAAATCAACCCTCGCAAATGCTTTGCCCCGATTACTAGAAATACCTGGAAATAGCTTATTTCTCGATGGCTACGACATTACCAGCTTGAGTTTGGGTGATCTTCGTAAGGCAATTGCCTACGTACCTCAAGAGAGCTTCTTGTTTAGTACTTCGATCGAGAATAATATCCGCTATGGCGATCCATTAGCTAGTAGAAGTAATGTCGAAGCCGCTGCAAAACTTGGCCAAATACATGGCGAAATCCTCAATTTCCCTGAACAGTACGATACCATCGTGGGCGAACGGGGGATTACGCTCTCTGGCGGACAACGCCAACGCACCGCATTAGCTCGCGCACTCCTACTCAATTCACCGATCTTGATTCTGGATGACGCACTATCAAGTGTGGACAATCAGACAGCGACAGCTATCTTGCAAAACCTCTCCCAGGCTGGACAAAAAGCGACAGTAATATTTATCACCCATCAATTATCTGCTGCGGCGACAGCAGATCGTATCTTTGTGATGGACAAAGGTGAAATCGTTCAAACTGGCACTCATCTGGAGTTAGTCAACCAGACAGGTTTGTATCAGTGGTTGTGCAGTCAAAATCAATTAGAGGAGTTATTGCACTAATGATCGTAATTGTGTCATTCCCGCTATCAATTTAGGCATCTGGGCTGAATTAGCAACTCAGCAACGCCAAAATATCTAGGATTCAGCCATATTCTAAATTTATCGCCGATGCTGGTAAAAAATGCTACATGCTTACTTGACTAAGCATACGAAATTGACGCAATATTTGCATCTACACTACTTTATTATTGGTCAATGTAAATCGTTATCATAAAGGTCACAATCTTTAGAGTATTATCATACACATCTAAAGTTGCGAATCAAAATGGTTGCAACCGAATGGTTGAGAGTTGAGTCTACCGTAGCTCTGCGCTCTGGTGCAATTCACCGTATATCTTACAGCTATAGTTAAGTGTAGAAAAACCCGATCTCGATCGAAAATATGGTGAATCTGACTGCTTATCTGCTGCTCACAAATGTATCTTTCATCTTGAAGTTACTTTGTGTGAATTAGATAGAAATTAGGTAGTATTTCGATTACCTCCGATACGCTGTGCCAAAGGCAGGCTTACGCCAACGCGAACGAATCATCAACAGTTTAAACCAAACTCTCAAAGCTCGCGCGCCGTCTTTAACGGTCGATACAAACGGTTAAATTTAGTCAAAAAAGATCATGAAAGCAGTTGGTGGAAAAGACCGGAAACGACTACTATTAATCGATGATGACCCAAATCTCATCTTATTAGTCAGGGATTATTTGGAGTTTCGAGGTTATGAAGTACTCACCGCCGACAACGGGAAAGAAGCTCTACATCTCTTGTCCCTAAGTCTCCCCGATATGATCGTCTGTGACATTATGATGCCAGAGATGGATGGTTACGCGCTGATTGAAAATGTTCGCCAAGATCCGCGCACAAGCTGGATTCCCGTCTTATTTCTTTCGGCGAGAGGACAAAGCCAAGATCGGATCAAAGGATTGAATTTGGGTGCTGATGTCTATATGGTCAAACCATTTGAGCCAGAAGAACTCGTCGCTCAAGTTGAGTCCTCACTCAAGCAAACTAATCGACTTCTGCTCCACACAGATGGTACCGAAGATACCTCCTCAATCCAAGTTCCAGCCAGCGTAGAACTCACCCCCACTGAATTGAAAGTGGTTCAACTAGTCGCTAGAGGACTCGCCAATCGGGAAATCGCGATCCAAATGAATGTCAGCCAACGCACGATCGAGAGTCATGTCTCGAATATGCTAGGTAAGACAGGACTAAGTAACCGCACGGAATTAGCTAGGTGGGCGATCGAGTCGAGAATGGCTTGAGTTAGTTTGTAGGTAATTAAAAATTACTGTGCTGTCATTCCGCCATCCGCTGCAATAATTGAACCTGTCAAAAACGAAGCCTCATCTGATGCTAAAAACAGAGCTAAATTAGCAATTTCACTGGGTTCGCCGGGACGACCGATCGGTTGAAAGCGATCGATCTCGGCATAGATTTTAGCCAGTCCACCCATCATCTCAGCATGGGCATGATTGATCGGCGTATCCACCCAGCCAGGACAAATACAGTTGCAGCGGATGCCCTGCTTGGCATAGTCGAGGGCAATCCCCTTGGTGAGCATGACGATCGCACCCTTGGATGCAGCATACAGAGCTAAAAACGGCTCGGCAACTAAACCATTGACGCTCGAAATATTGACGATCGATCCCGATTTTTGGCGCAGCATGTGAGGAATCGCGGCACGACTGCCGTACATATATCCTTTGACATTTACATTCAGGGTCCGATCGATCTCAGCATTGCCGACCTCATGGAAAATCCCCGGCAGATTCACGCCAGCATTGTTGACCAAAATATCAACCCGATCGTACAGCTCCACACAGCGTTGAATAAACCCATCTACAGCGATTGAATCGCTGACATCCGCCGTTACCGCTGCGGCGATTCCCCCCGCAGCCTGAATCTCAGCGACTGTTTCGGCGGCTGCGGCTCCATTGAGATCGACACAGACAACTTTTCCGCCTTCGAGGGCGAGTCTGGCAGCGATCGCTTTGCCAATTCCCGATCCAGCTCCAGTGACTACACATGCTTTAGCTGCTACTCTGCCCATCCACATATCCCCTGTTGTACTAAGATTAAATTCATACTGTCGATCTTAATAATGATCACCCTTGTGCCTATGTTCGATCGAGGTTCCTCGCAATCTGGCGATCGTGCCGTTAGTTCACAGCACAAACTTCGCACCAGCAACCTTTCCAAAGTATTTACTTACAAAGGTGACAAGCAACTGTTGGTACTAGATAAGATTAACATCCAGCTCGATGCCAATGAATTTGTCTGCTTGGTCGGTGCTTCTGGCTGTGGTAAATCCACTTTGCTCAAAATTATTGCCGGATTAGAGCAACCTTCATCGGGCACAGTCTCGATCGAAGATCAAGTAGTACTTGGCCCTGGAGCCGATCGCGGCATGGTGTTTCAAAATTACACCTTGTTCCCCTGGCGATCAGTTGCCGAAAATATCGGCTTTGGCTTGGAATTAAAGGGATTATCTAAAATCGATCGGCACAAGCAAGTCGCCTATTATCTCGATGTTGTCGGACTGACAAAATTTGCCGATGCCTATCCTAAGCAGCTCTCTGGCGGCATGAAACAGCGGGTCGCGATCGCCCGTGCCCTTGCCAACGAACCAGCCGTACTGCTGATGGACGAACCCTTTGGCGCACTCGATGCCCAAACAAAAGAACAGATGCAGCAATTCATGCGGGAACTCTGGGCACAAACCCAAATCACGATCCTAATGGTGACGCACGATGTCGAAGAAGCGATCTTTCTCTCCCAGCGAATTTATGTGATGGGTACACATCCAGGCTGCATCAAACAAGAGATTAAAATCAATCTACCCGATCGCCGCGAACTAGACATCAAGCTAGATCCAGAATTTGTCCAAATTAAGCGTCAAGTGGTTCAGGCATTAGGACATTAAGTTTCGTGGATCGTGGATCGTGAATCGTGGATCGTAAATTAGATCTGTAGACACCCAACACACCTCTCACACCTCCCCACCCCCATCTCCCACGCACCCCGTCGCCCATCCCCATGACTCTCCAACCCAATCATCGCAAACACCTCCCGCCATCGCAATTTTGGAATATTCGCCAGGGGATTCCCCGACGATTGAAGCTACTGATGCCGATCGTGGGATTGGTAATTCCGCTATTACTGTGGTCGGTTCTCAGCTATGGCGGCTTTACCTCGCCCAACTTTCTGCCTTCCCCCACAGCGGTATTAGCAGCGGGCTGGCAAATGTGGCAAGAAGGTACGTTGCTACCCGATATTTTAATCAGTACTGGAAGAGTCCTGGGTGGGTTTCTAGCGGCAGCGATCGTCGGGATCCCCCTGGGAATTGCCACAGGTACTTTTGAGAGCATTGACGGCTTATTTAAGCCGCTAGTGGGCACTGTGCGCTATATGCCGATGACTGCTTTTGTGCCATTGATTATGATCTGGGTGGGGCTAGAAGAAAATGCCAAGATTGTGATGATTTTTCTAGGGATTGTGCTCTACAACTCAATCATGATTGCTGATGCAATTAAGTTTATTAATAATGACTTATTGAATGCTGCCTATACACTTGGAGCTAATCGGCGAGAAATCTTATGGAAAGTAATTTTACCCGCGTCACTGCCGAGTATCTTGGACACATTGCGGGTCAATATTGCCGGAGCCTGGAATTTTTTGATCTTTGCTGAGTTAATTGCGGCTCAGTCTGGCTTGGGATTTAGGATTATTCAGTCCCAACGATATCTCAACACCGATAAAGTATTGTTTTGTATCGGATCGATCGGGCTAATTGGCTTAGTTACTGACTACATATTTCACCGATTGGCTGTTGCGCTTACGCCGTGGGCAGACCATAATTGAAAACTAAACTTGTTTAATTGAAAACTAAGTTTTGAACGCTCAAGTCAACTTTTTAATTCTGTCAATATTCAAGCTATTATTATGCGCCGTAGAGAGATTCTCCGTTCCTCCGCTCTGTTTGCTGCTGGGGCTGTTTCCACCTCAATCCTGGGTAGCTGTGGCAAAGAAGTAGAAACAAATCCTACTGCCGTAATCCCAGCGACTAAAGCACCTTTACGAGTTGCAATGATTCCCTGGATTGGTTGGGGCAGCGTTCATATTGCGGAACTCAAAGGATACTTTAAAGAAGAAGGAATTGAAGTTAAGCAAACCGTTTTCCAAACCGTCACCGAAGTGAATACGGCTTTACTCTCCAAGCAAATGGATTTGGCCTGGATCGTGGCAACAGATCTGCTAGTATTAGCGGCAAAAGCTCCCGATCTCAAGTTTATTTATGCCTGTGACTATTCTGGGGAAGTCGATGCGATCGTCAGTCATGGTATCAATACCCCATCTGATTTAAAGGGCAAGAAAATTGCGCGGGAAGATATTCCCTACGAGGTTGTCTTTACGAATAAATACCTCGAATCAGTTGGCTTAACTGATAAAGATGTCCAAATGGTTTCCTTGCCAGTACCAGATGCTCACGCTGCATTTATCGCGGGCAAAGTTGATGCTGCCACTATCTATGAGCCGTTTGTTGGCAAAGCACTCAAAGGTAGACCTGGCTCGAAGGTCTTGTACACTGCCAAAGGAAGTAATGTGATTGCCAACGGTTTGGCTGGAGACAGCTCTGTGCTCAAAACTCGTAGAGCAGATGTCCTAGCATACATGCGCGCCGTGGCCAAAGGCATGGAATTTGCAGCAGCCAATCCCAAAGAAACAAATGAATTGCTGGCAAAATGGGTTGGTGCGACACCAGCAGAAGTCACTTCCCAAATGGATCAAGTCAGATTGCTAGACATGGCGGCGAATAAATCGATCGTCTTTGATGATGCTAATCCGCTCAATGTGGTTAGTAGTATCAACTCGGCAGCCCCGATCCTGGTCAAAGCAGGTAAAATTTCCCAGGTATTAGCTGGCAAGGATTTAGTCGATGGTTCTTTTGTCAATGCACTCTAGCTAACTGGTGCGATTAAACTTGGCTATGTCGAATTGTCAATATTCGATCGTACTAGTACTTTACGGCATAAATCTAGTTACTATTTCGAGAAGACTGGGGACTGGGAGACGAGGGGACTGGGAGCAATGCAAGAAATGATGTCCTTACTTGTGCCGCTCAGTACTAGCTGGTGAACTTTTCAATACTATTTTGAAAATAAATGGTATTCTAATTGCTGCTGCCTACTACTCGCAATAACATGTTAAAAGCTGTTTGGTTGACTAATATCGATAGTCAAGTGATGAACTCTCGCAAAAACCTAGCGGAAGGGATGCAGCGGTTAGCAGGTTTAGGCTTTAATACAATTTATCCGGTCGTTTGGCAACGCGGCTACACTTTGCATCCGAGTGAAGTTGCCAAGCAGTGGACTGGAGCTGCGGTACTGCCAAATAGTCCATTTGTCGGACGAGATGTATTGACCGAAGTTATTGAATTAGCTCGACCACTAAAAATGCGAGTAATTCCCTGGTTTGAATATGGATTGATGGTGCCGCCGCAGTCATCGATCGCCCGTCAGTACAAAGATTTAATCACCCTCGACATCAATGAAAATCCCCAGCGAATTATGGGGGCTAATGGTGAATTAGATCCGAATGTTTGGTTGAATCCCTGTCATTTTCGCGTGCGGAAATTCATGGTGGATTTGATTACTGAAGTTGTCAAAAAATATCCAGTCGCGGGGATTCAATTAGATGACCACTTCTCCTTTCCGCAGGAACTGGGCTACGACAAATTTAGTCAAACGTTGTTTCAACAAAATAACTTTGGCGACATTGCCCCGATCGAGCATGATAGTGAAGTCTGGATCGCCTGGGGGACAGAGCGGATGACCGAGTTGCTGGAACAGATTGTCAGCAGTGTAAAATCAGTACGGCGCGACTGTATTGTGTCGATTTCACCGAATCCACTGGGGTTTTCCCGCTCTCGCTACTTAGCGGACTGGAAAAAGTGGCTGGAGCTGGGGTTAATGGATGAATTAGTCTTACAAGTGTATCGAGATCAGTTAAATGTATTTGAACTTGAATTGGGTAAACCAGAAGTATTAGCTGCCCGTGCTAAGATTCCCACTTCGATCGGGATTTTAGCAGGCTTGAAAACTCGACCGATCGCTAGCCAAATTATCAAAGAGCAAGTCGCCACAATTTATGCTCAACAATTTGGCGGGTTAGCCTGCTTTTTCTACGAAACTCTATTTCACGAACAGCTTATGCCCAGTCGAGTAAGTCGGAGTCAATCGCAACTCGCCGATATTTTCACCTTAGCTCCATTGTCCTAGATCGCCCGATCGATCGATGACTGCAATACCGATCCAACGCCTGACCGATCGAAACTGCTATAGTAGACAGTCAGCCTAAATATTTAGGTTTCAGACTTTTACCCATATTTCAGAAAACCGCAATGCTCAGAACCGATGTAATTCAAAAAATAATCGACAAGAAAAAAGCCACCAGATATTTAGAAATCGGCGTAAATAATGGCGATAGTTTTTTCCCGATCGAGATTGCTCACAAGGTCGGAGTCGATCCTAGTTTTGCATTTTCCCCAGAGCGGAAGCTAGAGTGGGCGGGTAAAAATCCCTGCAATGTCACTGCTGACTATATCGATGCCACTAGTGATGCTTTTTTTGCTAGGAAACCAATTGAAAAATTTGATGTCGCCTTCATTGATGGATTACACACCTATGAGCAATCTTTGCAAGATGTCCTCAATACATTGGACAATCTCAATGAAAATGGCGTAATCATCATGCATGATTGCAAACCACCCCATGTTCCGGCGGCTTTTCCCGCACCATCGCTGCAAGCTGCGATCGATCAAAATGTGGGCGCACCTGGTTGGGACGGAATCTGGTGTGGTGATGTCTGGAAGACGATTTGCCACCTCCGCAGCAATCGCAAGGACTTACGAGTTTTCACACTAGATTGTGATTTTGGCTTAGGTATAGTGATGAAAGGCAAGTCAGATATCGATCTGAATCTAAGTAGCGAAGAACTAGCCAAAATGACTTATGCTGATGTCGAAAACAGCAACTATAGTCCCCTCAATTTAAAAGATGAGAATTATTTGTTTGAATTTTTAGAAACAATCTAGAGAGATAAAGCAGTTTGAAACGCATAGGTTATAGTTGGTGGGCATTGCCCACCCTACCCATTCTCAAGTAAATCCTATTGTCAACCTTGATTAAATACCTCACTCACTATTTACTAATTTACCTATGCGCCGATATTTTTTATGAAGATGGCATTTGTCGCAGGGGGGTATATTCCGATCCCACCTGCATCTAGTTCTATTCTAAATCTGATCCAAGAATACAAATACCACTCAGAAAAAAACGGGCATCAAGTAGATATTTTCAATGATCCAGATGTTCATCAGGTAGTAGCTACAATTAATGCTGGTAATTATGACTTTGTACATCTCCATGCAGGTGGATTTGTCAGTGAATTCAATCAAAGTCTTCATCAGAAATTTTGTTTTACATCCCACGCTGGACATCTATTTCAATTGGATCAATGGGATGATGTATTCAAGCAAGAATTTCAAGGTTACTTGAAGGCACCAGGGATTATTTCGCTGTCGCCAGCATCAAAAAAACTGTTTGTAGATGCTGGTTACACGGGGTATATCTCCACCCAAATTAATGGGGTTAATACTACTAAAGTCGATCGACAAATCAAAGGCAATGGTAAGGCAATTTGTTTGGGCTGGATTCAGCCCCGTAAGCAGCAGCGACTATTAGCTAAAGCTGTGGATGGGCAGGCATCGATCGATTTTGTCGGCCCACTCGATGATCCTGATTTTGTAGAGGGTGAGACGACTAAATATCTGGGGGTGTGGAGCTTAGAAGATGTGTATCGGCGGCTGACGGAGTATAGCTGTTTGGTGCTAATGAGTAGCGGTGAGGTCGCGCCTTTGGTGGTACTAGAAGCAATGGCGGCGGGTTTGTGTCTGGTGGTATCAGAATCGGCTAGTGCCAATTTAGCTGTCAAGGATTTTATCAAGGTTTTACCCGATAATATTTTAACTAATCCGACTCTTGAACATCAGCAAATTGTGCGCGATGCCATCGGCGAATTAATTGCCCAGAATCAATCGTTTCGCCCAGAAATCATCGCCTACGCTCAGGCAACTTTTGATTTTAGTCAAACGATCGATAATTACGATCGAATCATTAATGAATTCATTCATTCTCCTTAGGCTTCACGTTATAGAATTCTTGTCAAGTCTAAAATAAAACCATTCATCACATCTTGACAATCGATCGAATCAGGAGCTTCAACAACTTTTAATTCTTCACCAATTCGATAAATCTCGACCTGTCGATCTTGAGGATTAATCAACAATCCTAGCTTGACACCCAATCGCTGATATTCGAGCATTTTTGCCTGCAAATCGCTCAATCTGTCAGTAGTAGAACGCAACTCAATCAGAAAATCAGGCACCACCGGAATAAATTGCTTGAGCGAAACACCTGCTAATCGAGAGCCTTCAATCCAAGAGACATCCGGCGATAGTTTTCCGCCACCAACTGCCGAAAAATCATATCCAGTGGAAGAATCAAATGCTTCGCCTAACTCGGTGCGTTCATTCCAAATACCCACTTGCATTGCTAAACTCAGATTTCTTTTCCCACTCTCCCCAAAGGTCGGTGCCATAACAATCAATTTTCCGTTACTAGTTAATTCAAGCCGCAGATCTGGGTTTGCTTGACACAAGTTATCAAACTGAGCTGGAGTAACGTGAAGATCTGTGGTGCGGACATTAAGTAACAGCGGTTCGGTATCTATGCCATAGGTACTATTCATAAAATCTCCGATCGATCGGTTATTGATCTCTGATGTCATTATAAGTCTGGATTGGCTGACAAAAAAAGCCCGCAGATGCGGACTTTTAAGATTAGATTAATTGACTCAAAATTTAGCGTCTGGCTAATTTTTTGTTGATTTTGCGTAACCGGATTGATAGGGGTGTAACTTCTACCAATTCATCACCATTGATATATTCTAGAGCGCGTTCTAAGGTCATATCGATCGGTGTTTTGAGCTGTACCAATTCTTCCCCACCAGAGGCACGGTGGTTAGTCAATTGCTTGCTCTTGCAGATGTTTAGTTCCAGATCCTGAGGACGGTTGTTTTCGCCGACGATCATCCCTTTATAAACCTTAGTACCAGGCTTGATAAAGAATGTACCGCGATCTTCTGCACCCATTAGCGCGTAGTCAGTAGCTGTACCTTCCTCAAAGGAAATCAGTACACCGTTCCGACGGGCGGAGATATCCCCACAGGCTGGACGATATTCGAGGAAACTGTGATTCATAATCCCAGCACCACGAGTCATCCGCATGAATTCACCTCGGAAGCCAATCAGACCACGGGCTGGTACGACGAATTCGAGGTTGGAACGACCGTTCATCCCGACGACCATATCTTGCATTTCACCCTTGCGCTGACCGAGACGTTCGATACAGCTACCGACAGCTTCTTCAGGTACATCGAGAGCTAGCAATTCAAATGGTTCGCATTTCTGACCGTTAAGTTCACGGTAGATAACTTGCGGCTGGGAAACTTGGAACTCAAATCCTTCCCGACGCATGTTCTCAATCAGAATCCCTAAGTGCAGTTCACCCCGTCCGGCTACCGCAAATTTGTCTGCTTCGTCGGTTTCTTCAACGCGCAGAGCCACGTTAGTTTCCAATTCGCGGAATAGTCTGTCGCGAACTTGGCGAGAGGTGACGCTCTTACCTTCGGTACCTGCAAATGGTGAATCATTGACGCAGAAAGTCATCTGCAACGTAGGTTCATCCACTTTGATCATGGGTAGAGCCGTTGGCTCATTGGGGCAAGTGATCGTTTCACCGATGTTGGCATCAGCAAAACCAGTGACTGCCACGATATTCCCCGCAGTTGCACTAGGGATTTCAACCCGCTTTAGGCCATCGAAGCCCAAGAGTTTAGTAATTCGGGTTTTAACGATCGAACCGTCTTCTTTGATCAACGCAGCTTGCTGACCCATTGTGATGGTGCCGTTGTGAATCTTACCGATCACAATCCGTCCAATGTAATCAGAATAATCGAGGGTAGTCACTTGCAGTTGCAAGGGCTTCTCGGAGTCACCAACTGGAGGTGGAACATGGCGCAAGATCGCCTCAAACATCGG
>JANNBD010000051.1:0-2084 GCA_031385105.1 Chamaesiphon sp. OTE_78_metabat_374 | reverse complement strand
ATGATTGCAGGTCGCTACACCTACTTGTATACTCACGCGATTCACTCTCCAGCACGAGCGCAACTCCCTAAAAGTCTAGACAGAAAAACGTCATTGTGGCTTTCGATCACTCCTGCGGAAAGAGAACCTTGACTACTTATTAGCGAGACTTACAAATTTGGCGCAGTGGGCACTTTTAGCAAAAAACAGGGTTAAGGCTTTTGAGTGATTCCTATATTGTTACACATAGCAATTTCTAAACAAACAGTATAGTTTCAGTACTGAATCAGTGTATAATCGGAACTTATTCTTAACCATAACAGTACAATGATTATTGTCGTTGGGGGCATCAAAGGCGGCGCAGGTAAGAGTACGATCGCAGCTAATCTCGCTGTTCGTCGGGCGATAGAATCTAGTGTGCTGCTCGTCGATGGCGACGACCAAGAAACGACTACCCTATGGTCGGCAACTCGGAATGAAAATTTCCCGAACCAGAGTGCAAATCTCACTTGTATTCAATTAAGAGGTCGCGGCGCGAGGGATGAAGTAATTAAGTTATCGGCTCATTATCAGGATGTGCTAATTGATGTCGGCGGTCGGGATACCACTACTCAAAGAGCGGCTTTGACGATCGCTAATTTAGTATTGATTCCATTACCACCCCGTGGCCCCGATATTTGGACGCTGGAAAAGGTCGCCGATCTGTTGGATGAAGTTCGCACTGTGAACCCAAATCTCTTAGCGTGGGCATTTTTAAATCGGGCCGATCCTGGTGGGACTGATAACCAAGATGCGATGCAAATCATCTCGGATACGCCTGGGATCGAGTTGATTCCGCCGCAGATTGGCGACCGCAAGGCTTTTCCCAATGCTCATACCCAGGGGTTGAGTGCGATCGAAAATAAGCCCCGCGACCCCAAGGCAGTCGCCGAGTTAGAAGGACTATATCAACACTGTTTTGGTACTAACTAAATACTTATTCAGCACCTAAATTAGACCAAATGACGATTAAAAAACCAGCCAGCAAAAAAGCCGAAACCGAATCATCCACAGAATATTTAGTCGATCGGGTGATTAATGCGGGTAGTCCACCGCCACCGACTGAAGTAGCTCCGATTGTCGAAGAGAAGGAAATCAAGTTTCAGATGGTAATTTCACCAGAATTATGCCGTTCTATCGATGGGGCGCGGAAGCTTTCTAAAACTAGTCGCAGGGCATGGTTATTACAAGCAGCTCAAGAAAAGCTCGAACGAGAAGGGAAAATGCTCTAGACAAGTATCCTCACTTTAGATCGACTTAAATTAGTCTTAATTTTAGCTTGAAGTGTCATGATTAAAATGGTGGCAAAATCACACCTCTAGTCCAAATCACTCAAAGCATTGCAAAACTAAGTTAATCCTGACTTAGTACTAAATCAGTATTTAATAATAACTATTGCAATACTAAATCAGAATCGTAATAGTTATTAGCACCATCTAGACTCGAATTAATATTCATCAGCTTACGGATCTAATTCTCAGCCTGAATTTATCCCGTCTAATTAACCGTAAAACTCACACTACAGCTAAATGTTCGAGCAAACTTTCAAAAATATTGATGATGTGCTGCGGAAGGAGGCGGGTTGCTCTTCTGAGTTAGATTACACCGAACAAACGTCATGGTTGCTGTTCCTAAAATATCTGGATGACTTAGAGCAGGAACGATCGATCGAAGCTGCATTAGCTGGCACACCCTATGAATTTATACTCGATCCGGCGCATCGGTGGTCGGCGTGGGCGGCTCCGAAGCTCCCAGATGACAGCGTAGATCTCGATCGCGCCCTGATTGGTGACGATTTGATTGGTTACATCAATAACCAGCTATTTCCCTATCTCCAGGGCTTTAAAGGTCGGGCAACTAGTCCAGATACGATCGAGTATAAAATCGGTGAGATTTTTAGCGAGATTAAGAATCGGTTTCAGAGTGGCTATAGTCTGCGGGATGCGCTGGAATATATCGACGAACTGAGATTTCGATCGCAGCAGGAGAAGCACGAACTATCCCATCTCTATGAAGCCAAGATCAAGAACATGGGCAATGCGGGACGGAATGGGGGTGAGTATTAC
>JANNBD010000042.1:0-13923 GCA_031385105.1 Chamaesiphon sp. OTE_78_metabat_374 | reverse complement strand
ACGGGAGCAGCTACAGGCAAAACCTCTGGCGGTAACGTCGAGATCAGAAAATCAGCGAGAGTGTCAAAAGTGGGATACAGTTCTAGCAACTGACGGAGCGTAACCTTGACTTGAAACTTTTTCTTGAGGGCGATACCCACTTGAGTCAGAGATAGTGAGTCTAAACCCATCTCTAAAAATGTTGTCGATGCTGCCACACCATTCATTTCCAGCCCTGATGTTGCGGTGAAAACTTCCTTGAGCAGGGTGATTAGCGACCGATTAGCATTAGCTGGAGCTGGTTGTGGTGTCGTCAACATAGATGGAGATGCTTGAAGTTGCTGCGATCCGATTTTGGATTCAGATGTGTTGCTAGTTTGGTGCGGCAGTGGATCGATCCAAAACCTTTGGCGTTCAAAGGGATAAGTCGGCAGCGGAATCCGGTTGCGAATTTCATCCCCCTCAAATTTGTCCCAATTGATCGGGACTCCAACCGACCACAGTTGTCCGGCGGCTTGAAGTAGGCTGTTCCACTCATTTTCAGGGGCATCACTGAGACTCGAAATCGCCACCTGCTGGGGATCTGTCGCCTGTTGACGGGCGAGGGTCGCCGTCGTGGTGCGAGGGCCTACTTCCAGTAGAACCCGTGGCTGCTGCCAAATCTTCTGAATTCCTGGAGCAAACTGCACTGTCATCCGTAAGTGTGTCGCCCAGTATACCGGATCTACTGCCTGTTTGTCAGTGATCCAGTCCCCAGTAACTGTAGAAACAAATGGAATTTGCGGCGGTGATAGCTTTACCTGGCTAACGACCTCGCCAAAGCTAGCCACAATCGGATCCATCATTGATGAGTGAAAAGCATGAGAGGTATGGAGCAACCGACAAGCTATTTCCTGGATCTCTAATTTCGATCGCAAGCTCTCAATTTCTGCACTGGAGCCAGATACGACACATAGAGTCGGGCTATTAATCGCGGCAATTGTCAGATCTCCACTCAATTGGGGTGCTAGTTCGGCTGCTGACAATCGGACAGATAACATCGATCCTCGTGGTAAATCCCACATCATCCGTCCGCGATTTGCCACCAATAACAAGGCATCTTCGAGCCTAAATACCCCCGCCAGACAAGCAGAGACATATTCACCAATACTATGCCCGATCATTGCTTGAGGAATTACACCCCAACTTTGCCACAGTTGCGCGAGGGCATATTCAACCACAAATAAAGCGGGTTGGGTAAAGCAGGTTTGTCCCAGGGTGATCGCCGCAGCTTCCGCATCAGTAGTCGTGGGGTAGAGGATCGATCGAATATCCAGTCCCAATAATGGCTTAAGTATGTCCGCAGATCGATCGATTATGTCCCTAAATACAGGCTCATCCTGGTAGAAACTCAGCCCCATATTCACGTATTGGGAACCTTGCCCAGGAAACATGAACACAACACCTGGATTGCGAACTGTTACCTGTCGAGAAATTGTCCGCCGCTCATCTCCCAATGCTTGAACAGCATCAGCCGGATCTGAACAAACCACACAACTGCGATAATTAAATTCTCTGCGTCCATGTCGGAGGGTGTGAGCAACATCCGCGAGATCAATGTCAGAATTTGACTTCAGATGTACCTGGAGATTCTGATTAGCCGCCACCAATGCCGTACTAGTTTTGGCAGATAGTAATAATAACTGTTGAGATCGAGATGTCCCTGAAACTCTAGCTGGGGGTGCTTCTTCGAGCACGATATGCACATTCGTACCGCCCACCCCAAATGAACTTACCCCTGCGCGGCGGGGACTTGTGCCCTGTGGCCATGCTATCAGCTTGGTATTGACATAAAATGGACTGTGTTCAATGTCCAGCTTGGGATTGGGAGTCTCAAAATTAATACTCGGCGGTAATTGCTTGTGATTCAGAGCCAATGCTGTTTTGATCAGCCCAACTACTCCCGCCGCATCCGCCAAATGACCGATATTTGCCTTAATTGACCCGATCGCACAAAATTGATTAGCAGTGGTTTGAAGCCGGAAAGCTTGAGTCAGGGCGGCAACTTCGATCGGATCTCCCAGTACTGTCCCCGTCCCGTGGGTTTCAATATAGGAAATTGTCTCAGGATCGAAATCAGCGTAGGCGTGAGCCATTGCCACTGCTTCAGCCTGTCCATCCACACTCGGAGCCGAAAAGCTGACCTTATCAGCCCCATCATTATTAACTCCCACCCCGCGAATCACTGCATACACCTTGTCACCAGCCGCCACTGCTTCATCCAGCCGCTTGAGCACAATCACGCCGCCGCCATTCCCAAACACTGTCCCCTGTGCCTGGGCATCAAACGGGCGACAGTGACCAGTGGGTGAAAAAATACTCCCCTCTTCGTACAAATAGCCACTATGCTGAGGTGCAGCGATCGAAACCGCCCCCGCCACCGCCAGATCACACTGATAGCTACTCAAGGCTTGAAATGCTTGACTGATGGCGACCAACGAACTCGAACAAGAAGTACTAAAACTAATACTTGGCCCTTTCAGCCCAAGTTTGTAAGAAACCCGCGTCGTTAGATAATCCTTCTCACTGGCAAACATCATCGGCAACTCGCCGACTCGATCGAGAATATCCTGACGACCGTGGAGATGATTGGTATAGTATGTATTCTGACTGCATCCTCCGTACAAGCCGATCGATCCATCAAACTTGTCAGGGCTATAGCCAGCATGTTCGAGCGCACTAGCTACTAATTCCAAGAAAACTCGCGCCTGCGGATCGATTACCTCCGCTTCGAGCGGACTAATCCCAAAAAACGCGGCATCAAATGATTCAGCCTCAGCCATAATCCCTCTGGCTCTGACATAATCAGGATTTTGGCTCAACTGTTGATCGATACTCGGATCTACCTGCTCATCACCAAAAAACTCGATCGATTCAACCCCCTGACAGAGATTTTGCCAGAGCTGCTCGATACTATCTGCTCCAGGAAATTTGCCAACCATCCCAATAATGGCGATCCCATCAAGATCTTGATTTATTGCTACATTCATTGAGCTAGGAGATGAAATCTGGTGAAGTTAATAAATTGATTGTTTTCCTTCATACTCTATCTCTACTGACAGCCGATCGAGATCCGCCATAGCATGGAGTTTTGGGATGTTGGAGAGGAGTGTGGGGGACAGGGGGACTTGGGTGATTTGGTGACTGAGGATTGGGGAAAGCAAGCGTCTTAATTCTCGGTTCCGTGCTCCCTCTCCTCGTCTTCCAGTCTCCCAGTCTCCCAGTCTCCCAGTCTCTCCATCTCCCAGTCCCCTAGTCCCCTAGTCCCCATCCCTACCTCCGCCGCCGCGCATTCGCCGCCTTCTGCAATTCGGCGCGACTTTTGAGCTGGTTGCTTGACTGTGAACTTTGCTGTTCACCATTGAGATACGCTGTCAGCTTGGCAATAGTGGGGTATTGGAACAGCTTGACCACAGGTATCTCGACCCCGCCTAATTGCTCTCTCGCTGCTGCGGCTACCTGAATAATCGAAATTGAATGTCCACCCAATTCAAAGAAATTGTCATCGATGCCTACTTGTGGTCGCCCTAATACTTGCGACCAAATTGCCACCAAGATCGCTGCTGTCGATTTTTGAGGTGTTGAGTCAGTTGTTTGATTCGGATCGGTGAAAGTAGATTCAATTAGACTATTCGCAGTCAAATCATCCGCCCTCCCGATCACTTTGCTCTCAACTTGATTTGCCAATAGAGCGCGACGATCTACTTTGCCGTTAACAGTTAGTGGTACGGTTGGAACGATCGCAAACATTACTGGAATCATGTATGTCGGTAGTTGTGCGCCTAAAAAATCTTGCAATTCCCTGATGGTAAGCTGTTGATTTTGGGTGACTAAATAAGCAACCAACCGTTTGTCTCCTGGCAGATCTTCGCGCACAATTACGACATTTTCAGTGATGTCTGGATGCTGACTCAATCGAGCTTCAATTTCACCTAGTTCGATCCGAAAACCGCGAATCTTTACCTGATGATCGATCCGCCCGATGTACTCCAGGTTGCCATCTGGTAAATACCGCGCTAAATCTCCAGTTTTGTACAGTCGCGCCTGGGCATCCTGACTAAATGGGTGGGGAATAAATCGCTCCTGCGTCAGTTGTTCCCGTCGTAAATAACCTTGGGCGACACCAGCCCCACCCACGTACATTTCGCCACTGGTGCCAATCGGCACAGGCTGCAAATCGCCATCCAAGAGATAGACTTGTAAGTCAGGAATTGGCCGACCAATTAGACTCGCTGTAGACTCTAAATCAGTATGAGTCAGTGGTTGATAAGTTACATGCACGGTGGTTTCAGTAATGCCGTACATATTGACTAATTGAGGCAGTGTGTCGCCATGTCGATCGAACCATGACTCCAAACCAGCCAAGTTCAAGGCTTCACCCCCAAACACGATCAGTCGCAAACTTAATTCATGGCTCAGGTGCAACCGCTCATCGATTTTACTGAGTTGATAAAATGCCGATGGTGTCTGATTTAAAACCGTAACTTTTTCGGCTGCTAATAGTTGATAAAAAGCGGTCGGATCGCAGCTAACAAAGTAGGGGACGATCACCAACTTCCCACCATACAATAATGCCCCCCAGATTTCCCAGACCGAAAAGTCAAAGGCAAAGGAGTGAAATAGTGTCCAGACATCACGATCGTTAAACTGATACCAATCTTCGGTTGCTGTGAATAGACGTGCCACATTCTGGTGATTTACTAATACTCCTTTAGGCTGTCCAGTGGAACCAGAAGTGTAGATCACATAAGCGAGATCATCTGGCTGTCCGATTCGATCTGGACTAGTAGCTGGATATGTTTTAATCGTTTGCAGATCTTTATTTAAGCAAATTACGCGACCGCAACTAGCTAAATTTGGTAACAATTCAGACTGAGTTACGAGTACTTCTATCTGAGCATCTTGGAGAATATATGCCGAACGTTCGGGGGGATTACTCGGATCGATCGGCAGATACGCACCACCTGCTTTGAGAATACCTAAAATGCCGACGATCGTATCGATTGACCTCTCGACACACAGCCCGACCAATTGATTAGATGCTACTCCCAAACTTTGTAAGTAGTGTGCTAATTGATTGGCTTGGCTATTTAATTCTTGATAAGTGATTTTTTGGTCTTCAAATACTAGAGCGATTCGATCGGGATCTCGTGCAACTTGAGTCTCAAATAGATGATGGAGACATTGATGCTGCTCAGAGGCTAGAATTGGTTGTTGGCGTAGCCTCTCCATTCCTTCGGAACGCTCCGCGAACGGAGAATCGACATCGAGTAATTGCTGTCGGTCTAAATTGGTTAACATGGGTAAATCTGCGATCGATTGATCAGGGTTGGCGACGATTGCGGTTAATAAGTGATGGAAATGTTGATTCAGTCGATCGATTGTGGTCGGATCGAATAAGTCCGAATTGTAGATCCACTGTCCGGTGATGCCATTGCTAGTTGGTTTGAGATACAGGGTCAGGTCGAATTTGGCTGTATTTGATGCAATCAACCAGGACACGGCTGTGAGCCGATCTAGGTGAATTTGATCGAATTTGAGGTCTGTTTCAAATACACAGGTAGTGTGAAGCTGCAAGCCTTCAATCAGCTCGATCGGCACAGTCTGATGAGGCTGGGCAGATGTCACAGTCTGCTGTACCTGTTGGAGCAAGTCTAGAAATGAGGGATTGCCAGCTAAATTAGTGCGGATAGCGATCGCATTCACCAAAATGTCGGCATCAACTCGATCAACTGTCGGGATGCCGACGATAATATCTTCAGTTCCGGTATGGCGATAGAGTAAGGTCTTAAATGCAGCTAATAAGGTGTTTGCTGGCGTTACATCCTGATGCTGACTGAGGATTGCAAGATTGTCGCTCAATGTTCGATCAAGTTCAAAAGATCTCGAACTACTTGCAAACGTCGGCTGTGTCAGTCGGGGTCTATCAGACGAAAGTGGCAATAGTCCCGATCCGCCGTCAAGCTGATTTTCCCAGTAATCTAGCGCAGATTCAAACGGCAATTGGGCTAGTTGCTCAAACAAAGCCGAACTTGCCACCTCATAGACATCTCGATCGATCGACTCCAGCAGCGGATCGTAGTGCAATAACAGGCGGTGGTTGCCCAGTGCTGCTACCCAATTTTTCGCCTGGATCTGGCGCATAATTTGATAAAGCAACCGATCTCCAAAAAACTTAATCCACGCCGATCTTCCAGTTGCGTAGGCGATTTCAGCATCTGGGTGCTGACTTTGACTCAGGTAGCTCGACTCCAGATCGTGAACCGCGAGCGTCCCGATCAGCATTTTGGCTGATCCGCTCGATATATTACCACCATGATATCGGTACTCAGAAACTACCCGATCGTGGAAGTCGATTGGGTAGATGCGGGCAATCTGGAGCAACAAATGCAGATCCTCCATCACCTCTAGGCTGGGATCGAATCCACCCACAAACTCGATGGCGGCGCGCCGAAAAATGACGGTGGCACATTGCACCTTATGCTGGGCAGCTAAAATTGTGGCGTAGCTGGCTACTGGTGGCGGATCCTCCGAGAGTTGCTGAGTTGTATAGGATCCGTCAGGATTAATTGACTTAAACAAGTAGCGACCAAAGACAAAACCAGCTTCTGGACTAGCCTTGAGACAATCAAGCCCAATCTCGATCGCCTCAGGAAACAGATAATCATCACTATCGAGAAAAACTAAATAGTCGCCTGTACTGGCGTTTAGCCCCGTATTTCGCGCACCAGCGGCACCTTGGTTGACCTGATAAATATATTTGACCGATGGATAATCATCGCAAACTGCTTTAAGATTGTCGGTAGAACCATCATCAACGACAATGATCTCCACTGCTAAATGTGTTTGTGTAAGCACACTTTCGATCGCCACAGGCAAAAATTGGCGGCTGTTATATGCAGGAATTACAACAGATACGCGGTCGTGATTTGGATAAGCTAGAGATTGATGCATGAATTTTCGATCTTTGGTAGATGTTTATCTATTTAGTTAACTAACTAACAGCTATTTAGTTAGTAAGATCAAATACTTTTAAATGAATCATCAGATTGTTGCCAGACTTTGACTATCGATCAATACTCACTTGCTGATCTTGGCTACTCCAGATTCAATCTAGATTGCTACTGACTGGTTTTACATCGCTCTGGGCGGTTGATTTGCTTTGCTCCAAGCTAAATTCAATTGACATTGCCGATCGGGATCAACCTGACTTTGTTCAGTAGTAGAACGGTTTAGCTAGTTTTTAGCTACTAAGCAGATCGATTGAATCAAGGCTAAAACATCTGCTTTACCTAATATATATATTCGATTTTTGTCTAGCAACCATCAATTTTCAACAGCCAGATGACTGAACTTAGATTGCTAGCAAATTCAACATCAATTTGTATGATAATCTCAGTTTAGGTCAATTGTGATATATTGACAAACCAAGCAAATAATATTGACAGCGACGGCATTTTTTGGCAAAGATAACATTATGCATTTAGCAGCCAATATATTTATCAAATATCACCGTTTATTAGTGATTAAGATCACTGCAAAATTTTATTTAACCTCTCACATTACGCTCGGAGCGATCGTATGACCGATCTAGGAAAAACAGATGCCACAGATGATCGGTGGCAAACAGCAGATATCAGAGCCAGAAATCTATCTATTCAGTGGTGGACGATCGCCAATGGGGTAAAAGTACTGGGTTTAGTGTCGCTAGATACAGCGATGCTGTACTCGTCGTGGACAATTGCCGACTATCTGGGTACGCCGACGGCTGGGGTACACATTACCGATGCCATGATTCCAGTTGTGGCGGTGGGGATTGGGACACTGACAGCATCAGGGTTTTATGGTTCTGATGACAAACTGCACAGATTTTCTAAATTATTTAAGACCTTGGCATTAGCTCAGGTGATTGAATTAATCGCCGCTTTTTTCTATCAGCCGGGAATTTGGGTGTCTCGATCGGTGTTTCTCATCGCCCTGGTGCTCAATTTTCTGTTTATTGGCGGGGCGAGAGTGATCTTTGACACAATCGAGGTCGAGATTCGCAAGCGCAATCCAGTTTTCAAGCAAGCAATTGTGCTGATGGGCAACCAGAGTGATATTGAGCAGGTGCGAAAATTGCTCAAGCGATCTCAGAAGTTCAAAATTGATAGTATTGTCGATCTCTCAATTTGGGACATTCAAAGTCAACTAGAGGAGATTCTTAGTCAAATTCGATCGCGCAAGGTGAGCGAAGTATTTATCTGTTCTCCACAGTTGATCGACAATCAGATTCTCCTGTTCTGGAACCTAAAATCAGCCGGAATTCATCTGCGAATGGTGCCAACAGAACTCCAACTGCCGCAACGATCCTCTGAAACGAAGATGATCGAGGAAATTCCGACAATTCGGTTTAAATCCTTGCCGATTTTTGGATTTAACTTTTGGCTAAAACGGATCCTGGATCTATTGGCGGCACTGGCGATCTTGTTGGTGTTGTCGCCAGTCCTGTTGACGATCGCGGTTCTGGTCAAGCAAACCTCTCCTGGGCCAATTTTCTACAGACAAGAACGCGTGGGTCTCAAAGGTCAGCGGTTCCGCGTCTGGAAATTTCGGACGATGGTCGAAAATGCTAGCGAACTCCAAAAAGCCCTAGAAGCCCAAAATGAAGTCAAGGGTGGCGTTTTATTTAAAATTAAAGCGGATCCTCGAATTACCAAAATTGGTAAGTTCCTGCGTGACTATAGCCTGGACGAATTGCCCCAGTTGATCAACGTATTGCAGGGTGAAATGAGTCTGGTCGGACCTCGCCCACTTCCAGTTAGAGACTATGAATTGTCGATCCAAAATGCGGCAGAATTTTCGCGAGATCGGTTTCTGCGCTATGAAGTGCTACCTGGAATTACGGGGTTATGGCAGGTCAAGGGGCGCGCTACTGTTGAGTCCGATGAAATTTTTTATTGGGACATGATTTATATCCTGCAATGGTCGCTGGCTTTAGATTTGAGGATTTTGTTCCAAACAGTGAAGGTAGTTTTACTCAAAGAGGGATCGTGTTAGTCTAGAAAGTGGCGATCATCACTGAAGTAAAGTTGATTTAGCCTTGACCTTCAGCCATTACTATCAGGAATTATTAGCAGTCTAGCTTATACTGGTAAAGAAAAAAACAGGTAACTACAACTCCTGACCGGATCGCTGTTATATTTCAAGTTAAACTACTTAACTTCTTTGTGGATCGGGGGCAATAAAGAATGCTGGAAACCAGCAGCAGTAAACTAAAGAGTTCGATCGAATTAATTAGCTACTGGCAGGGTAAATTAGCAGGCAGCGCGCCGCTACTAGATTTACCTACAGACAGGTCGCGCCAGTCGTTCATGACTGACGCGACTGAAGTTCATCGGATTTTTTTAGCTGAGAAGCTGGTGAACTCATTAAAGATTATTGCTCGCGATCGCCATGTTGAACTATTTGTGACGTTGCTTGCAGTCTTTAAGGTGTTAATTTATCGTTATGTCGATCGAGAAGACATCTTAATCGGTACGCCGACTGAGATCGAACTCAGATCGCCTGTCGATCTACTGGTGCTTCGGACTGACCTGTCAGGAAATCTCACCTTTGGACAGGTATTGGATCGCACCCAGCAAGTTGTGCTGGAGGCATACGCACACCAAGATTTAGGATTCGATCGATTAATTGAAGCACTGGAGATCGAGCGTTCGCCTAGCTATCATCCCCTAGTTCAAGTGATGTTTAGCTGGGCACAGAGCACCGCCGATGTCCAGCGTTTAGCTGGATTGGCTGATGAATTTAGGATTAGGCGCACTCCATCTACTTCAGCACCGCGATCGAGTGGCCTCGACCTATCCCTGACACTCGAACAGACCAACTCCGGTATCTCTGGGCATTTTGAGTACTCCACAGACCTATTTACCGCCGCTACAATCGATCGAATGGCGATGCATTTCCAGACATTAGTGGAGAGCATTATTGCCAATCCAGACCAGTCAATTGATGAACTTACGATTCTGACCGATCCAGAGCGACACCAGCTCTTAGTTGAATGGAACCAGACCCAGACCAACTACCCAAATCAGTGTATTCACCAATTATTTGAAGCTCAGGTCGAACGCACCCCCGACAACGTTGCAGTTGTGTTTGAGCAGCACCAACTCACCTATCGAGAATTAAACGACAGGGCTAATCAATTGGCGCACTATCTTCGTGCTCAGGGAGTCGGGAAGGACGTGCTAGTCGGATTGTATCTAGAAAGATCCCTGGCAATGGTTGTGGGGCTGTGGGGGATCCTCAAAGCAGGTGGAGCCTATGTACCACTAGATCCCGCCTATCCCAAGGATCGAGTTGCCTATATCCTGGCTGATGCTCAAGCCAAAGTTTTGATTGCCGATCCGCACTTACTCGCATCTTTGCCAGCGCACCAAGCTCAAGTCGTCTGTTTGGATCGAAACCAGGCAGAAATTGAGCGGCAACCACGATCGAATCCCATTACGGATTCAGATCCAACCGACTTAGCCTATGTCATCTATACCTCTGGCTCAACTGGGAACCCTAAAGGAGTGGAAGTTTGTCATCAATCCCAGGTGAATTTATTAACCTATCTCCAGCATACGCCAGGGCTAACTAGTTCAGATATTTTACTAGCGGTGACAACGATCTGTTTTGACACCTCCACCGCAGACATGTATTTACCATTATTAGTTGGGGCAAAGATTGTCCTAGTTAGCAGCGAAGTCGCCGCTGATGGCTTTCAGCTCCTAGCAACATTAACCGATTCGGGAGCTACATTTCTCCAGGCTACTCCAGTTACTTTCCGCCTGTTATTAGCAGCAGGATGGCAAGGTAGCCCTCAGCTCCGAGTTGTTTCGACAGGTGAAGCTCTAGCTCGAAATCTAGCCGATACCTTGATTGATAAAGTTGCCCAATTGTGGGACTTGTATGGCCCAACCGAAACCACCGTCTGGTCTACTGGCTCCAAGATTAACGATCTCCGCCGAGCTTCCAACTATCAAGGTGCGCTAGAGCTAATTGGGCGACCAATTGCCAACACCCAGGCTTATATTCTCGATCGATATCTCCAGCCAGTTCCCCTGGGGATTCACGGTGAATTGCATATTGGTGGCGACTGTCTAGCCAAAGGCTATCTCAATCGGCCGGAATTAACTGCTGAAAAATTCATTCCCAATCCATTTAGTGATGCGCCGAATGCGCGCTTATATAAAACAGGCGACCTGGCTCGATATCTACCCGATGCGAACATTGAATATATCGGTCGGATTGATAATCAAATCAAAATTCGGGGCTTCCGGATCGAACTGAGTGAAATCGAAGGGGTGCTAGCCAAACATCCCGACGTAAAAGAAGTAGCGACGATTGTACGGGAAGATACGCCAGAAAATCGCCGCTTAGTCGCCTATATTGTGTCAACTACAACCCAAATACCCACAGTGACTAGTGTGCGGGAATTTTTGGCAGTTAAGCTACCTAGCCACATGATTCCGGTTGCTTTTGTGTTTTTAGACGTGCTGCCACTCACGCCTAATGGAAAAGTCGATCGTCGGGCGTTACCCATGCCCAGCTATAATCGCCAATTAGACAATGCGTTCGTAGCTTCCCAAGATGATTTGGAGCTGCAATTGACTAAACTGTGGGAACACGCCCTCGGCATCGAGCCAATTGGAATTGCAGACAACTTTTTCGATTTGGGTGGGCATTCCCTCATTGCCGTTAAACTCCTGGGTGAAATCAGTCGCATCTGGCATCAAAAATTGCCCTTAGCAACTTTTATTGCGGCACCCACAATTCAACAATTTGCGGCTGTCCTCCGTCAAGAACGAGGAGCGGCGGCTTGGTCATCATTAGTAGAGATTGAGTCGCGTGGATCTAAAACGCCCTTATTCTGCATCCATCCCGTCGGTGGCAACGTCCTAGAGTATTATCCCCTAGCCCATCAGCTTGGACTAGAACAGCCGATCTATGGGATTCAATCACAAGGTTTAGATGGGATCCAGGCTCCTTTGACTCAGATTGAAGCAATGGCAGCTAGCTACATCAGCGATATTCAAACGGTGCAGTCCGATGGCCCTTATTTACTGCTCGGTTATTCTTTTGGGGGCTTAATTGCTTTTGAAATTGCTCGTCAACTAGAAAGCCGAGGTGAAACAGTCAGTTTATTGGCTTTGCTAGATACTGAATCACCGAGCTTGCTAAATGTTCGGCCCTCGTTATTGCCAACTATGGGGATCCATTTGCAGAACTTTAGACAACTGAATGTGCAAGAGAAAATCAAGTACGTCAAAGATCGGGTCATCTTTCGGCTGATCTACCAAAACAGAGCAAATAGTCAAAAAGAATTTATGCTGGATCATTGGGGCGTAGATTTACCGCCAGAATATCTCAATGTTTTAGAAGCAAACTTCCAATCTGGTGAAAATTACATTGGGAAATCTTATCCTGGGAAAGTTACGCTGTTCCGTTCTTCAATCCAACCAATTACCCAAGCTCTGCATCCAGACTTAGGCTGGGGCGATCTCGCTGATGTCGTAGAGGTGTACGATGTCAGTGGTCATCATAGCAATTTACTAAAAGAACCATACGTTCAAGCTCTTGCTCGACAGCTTAAATCATCTATCGATTCCGCAAGCGGACGCGATGGGAAAGACTAGATCGATCTTACTCCCTTCCCACTCAAGCAATTCACCATCTACTATTCACTATTCACCATCCACTATCCACTATCCACTATCCACTATTCACTCACCACTGCCCTTGGCACGCTCCGCGATCGATGGGATAATAGCCTGTCAACTGCTAATGCTCAAGGGCGAACGATTTTTATGGCACGCTACGATGTATATGGATTAGGAAACGCCCTACTTGATGTCGAATGTGAGGTCAAGCCAGAAGTGCTGGTAGAATTGGGCATTGATAAGGGTGTGATGACGCTACTGGACGAAGCCAGTCAAGACAAGATCTTAGACCATCTCGGCAATTGTGCCACCAAACGCACCTGTGGTGGTTCTGGCGCAAATACAATTGTCGCTGTTAGTCAATTTGGTGGCAAGACGTTTTACTCCTGTAAGGTCGCCAATGATGAGCCTGGGGAATATTATCTCCAGGATTTATTAGCCACTGGGGTCGATACCAATCTCAAGGCTCACCCACCACAGCCAGGAATTACGGGTAAATGCCTAGTTTTCGTGACTCCAGATGCAGATCGGACGATGAATACATTCTTGGGAATTTCCTCGAATTTATCTGATATTGAGCTAGTGCCGGACGCGATCGCTCAGTCCACTTATACTTATATTGAAGGCTATTTGGTAACGGGTGAAAATAGCAAGCAAGCGGCAATTACCGCCAGAGAAATCGCGATTAAGGCTGGTCAAAAAGTTGCCCTAACTCTATCAGACCAAAATATGGCGAAGTTTTTTAAACAAGGACTACTCGACATGATTGGTTCTGGAGTGGATCTGTTATTTGCGAATGAAAGTGAGGCATTTGAGCTAGCTGGTACCGCAGATTTAACCAGTGCGATCGAGTATTTAAAAACCATTGCCAAGACTTTCGCTGTCACCCTCGGTCCAAAAGGTTCGCTAATTTTTGATGGAAAAACATTAATTGAAATTGCGCCGTTCCCAGTCAAAGCGATCGATACTGTTGGTGCGGGAGATATCTATGCGGGAGGTGTCTTGTACGGGATCACCAATGGTCTAGACTGGGCGACAGCCGGACGATTGGGATCTTTGGCTTCGGCTAAGTTAGTCACCATTCCAGGCGCACGGATGGCTACAGCGGATCTTCAATCTTTATTAACTGAAATTAAATCTAAGTAACCTACTGAATGCCAACGACTAAAGTCGTGGCTAATGCTGCAAAGTCCGCCTGCGCGGACTAGTTTGTTAGTCCGCG
>JANNBD010000024.1:0-19299 GCA_031385105.1 Chamaesiphon sp. OTE_78_metabat_374 | reverse complement strand
AACGTGAGTTCGGGTTAAGGATCTATATTAATGGCTTCTAGCTTCGTTTCTGAACGCCGCCGATTGAAATCGGGGCTAACAATACAAAGTCCGCCTGTGCCTCCGGCAGGCTTCGCCAACGCGGACTTTGCAACATGAGCGACGATTACCCTACGGGAAGGCTCCGCCAACAATCGTTGGCGGTGCGGGAACGGAGCAAATATCCTTAACCCGAACTCACGTTAAACTATAGCAGTCGCCATATTGTTGGGACACAAACCCGACTTTTCCAAAAAGTCGGGTTTGTAGCAGCACTATTAATTATGCTGACGAGACTTATAGACTTGATTAGCTGAGTTGACCGCAGTTTCTAGATCGGTAATTTTTGACTGAAGTGAGTGGGTACCAGAGACAGCCATTTCGGTGTTATGCTGCAACTTTTTGGCGATGATCCGGATCAGCTTAACCTCTTCACTCGATAATATTTCAGTTAGGGTGACGACTTCACGACTGAGTAAGCGCATCAGATGTTTGGCTTCATCAATATTGTCAACAGAACCGATCAAGGATTCCTTGACAGCTTGGATTTGTGTATTCGCCGTGGTAATTTTTGCCTTGACGATGCCAGCCCGTTGGAGAGAGGATTTCATCGCCATCCCCTGTTCTTGAAAATAGGCTTTAGCTAGTGCTAAACCAGTTTGAACACCTAGCTGTCTGAGCCACTCAATCTCTAGATCCTGCCATTTGCGATCGCTAAAGCACTGATGAACGACAAGTAATCCCAATAGTTGGTCTTGATTGTTGATAATTGGGACTGCGATACTGGCTTTGACAGCAATTTTTGCCAAACTCTCAACCTCTTCCGCACTCATCCCCGCTTGATAAATATCATCAATCGCTTGAACTTCGCCAGATTGGAACTTCTCGATCGATCCCGGTGCCAAGAAGGGATCGGGAATAATCTGCCCTGTGAGCGGTGAAAGGGATGAGCGAGCTGATTCGGCGATCACTGTGCCTAGATTCTGTTGTGCGACTGTATATACGATCGCCCGATCCCCGATTAAAATGGCTTGGGCTTGAGCTGCCGCAATTTGTAAGACATCACTTTGGGTATTGCCCGCGTGAATTTTTTGCGTAGCAAATTCTAATAAATCATGATAGGACTGTTGTCGATCGAGTGTTGATTGAATTCTCTGACATTCTGACCACCGTTGAGCATTGTCCACTGCCCAACCAATTTGTCCAGCCATCTGAGCTGTAAGGGTGATCTCTTCCGGCTTCCAAGTGCGGGGTGCAGAGCATTGATGTAGGATCAACAGTCCGTATAACTCATCGTTTGGCAACCTTAGCGGTACAACCAGATTAGCTTTAACGGCAATTTTTTCGAGTGTTTCCACATGGCAAGGCGTAATCCGCGCCTCATAGATATTATCGATCGCACTAATTCTACCTTGACGGTAACTATCTAGGTGCCGCGCTTTAAAACAAGGATCGTCGATGGTTGTCTCGATCGTTTTGGGGAAGCCAGTTGTGACAGCTTCGGCGACTACCTTGCAAAAACTATCTGGCTGGAGACTGTATACCACCACTCGATCGCAATTCAAAGCTTGCTGAACGCTCTCGACACTTACGCTGAGGATATCTTCTACTTGTGAGCAATTATGAATTTTGGCAATCAGATCGGTGAACATAGTTACAGCGCAACAAATCAGTAGTGAACAGAAAAGCTTGACCGAAACTGGCTTGAAGCTTTTTATACAATGCTACAAGAATGGACAGTAGCGATCTTGATTGAAATAAAGATCCTTATTTCCACATTCTAGGCTCAAATGCTACGATCTGTCTTTGACTAAATATAACCTATTCTAATTTTGTGACTCAGTATAATCGCGTAGCTAGCATGTTTAGTCTGCATGTGCCATCTATTAATATTCCTGATTGGCATCCAACCAAGCTACCAAATCACTTATTTGAGTGAAATCTAATAAATCCTCACCCAAAGATTCAATTCGTTCGATGTTGAGGCTATTGACTCTTACTTTAATTTCTGGGTTAATGGCTCCTAGTTTGCGGGTTAGTTGTTTTAGCACCAAGACCTGTTCACCTTCACTTCGACCACGTTCTAGACCGCGAACTTCACCAATCATTTCACCTTCAGCCTTAGCATCTTGGTATACTCGCGTTTGTTCGAGTTGAATTCCTAGCATTGTCTCGACCTCATCTCTGGTTAAATTATTGAATTTGTAGACCATAATCGTGGAGATTAATTCCATTATTACACGTCCATCTGGAAGCGAAAGAGACTGCTGAATCATTTGCCGTGCTTTCGCTACAGCAGGATCGCCTTCGAGGATGGTCAACAGCATTAGATTCAACCCTGTGGGCAAACTTGCTGTTTCGCCCAGCTCATCAAGATAGATCGGTGTGACCCGCCCACTTGCCAACATCTCCGCCACAACGTCTTGGTTTGATTGCTCTAAACTGCGGGATGGGTAAATGGCTACTGCTCGCCAACTTGAGAACGAATTACGATGTCGATAAATATAGATGGAAATTTCACTGAGCATCCGCTCATATAACAATTCATCCGGTTGAAATTGCACCTCGCAGAAATAAACGATGCCAGTTTGATCGGGCGGAATAAATACCCCATCAAGTCTAAAAGCTGTTTCCTTCACTTCTACCGAATCAAAGATGTATTGATTGGCATTTTCAGGCGGATGGGAAATCAGGTCAAACAGTAAGGTTGGTGATTGTCTAAATAGCTGATAAAAAATCGTGTCGCGGCGCATAGTTGTAGAGGCAGAAGTTTATAATAGATGAAATAAACGCAATCTAGAGCTTGTTTTATTTCACTATATTGTACGCAACTTATAAATCATCCTACTATTTTTTCGAGAAATGAGTAATCTAAAATGGGATGAAACCGATTTTCTTCTATGTCTTGGGGTAATACCTGAGATAGAAGATTATGAAACATCATTCTCCTATATAGTAGAACGTTCTGGACTTCTCCTACTTGTAACTGTAATCCCATGCGAAAGCATTATTGAATTACAGTTACAACGAAAAGATAATAATTTGAATCTGCTTTGTCTTTCGCTACTGGTTGGAGGTGTTATCGAATACAAATGTGAAAAATGGGGGAAATATCTAAAACTACCATCTTGCCAAATAGTAACTAGTCGCTATTACTATATATACAAACGTGATAATGAATCAATTGATCGAGATAATTTATTAGATATTGAGATTTCAGTAGACCCTGACATTCGGATCGAATGTGGTCGGTAGTGAAACTCATGTCGATGATCCCATGAATTGCACAGTTGCTGATTCTAGATGTTTGATTAAAGTCGGCTTAGGTAGTGGCCCGATTAGATGTTGCCAGGGGAGAATTTGATTGGTATCCCAGGTTTGATGAACGTAGAAGTCTAGTTCGGGAATTTGTCCCTTTAGCTCTTTAAATGCTCGTTTGAAACTCCCGATCGAATCGCCATAATTGCGGGTGAGTTCGAGTAACTGTGATAACCTGCGATCGCCTCTAGAGATAATTGCTTGAATCACCGACCAATTATAACTCTCTGGTCGAAATTCAATCCCGTTGGGAGTGAGCTGTTTTTGCAGTAACTTCAATCGTTTGTCAGCTTCTTTATTCACCCCAAACCATTGAAAGGGAGTATGTGCTTTGGGCACAAAAGTACTGCATCCAAAGGTTAGCCGCAAACCTGGAGTAGCTTTTTTGACCGATCGCAACATCTTGACCGTTTCTTCAATATCACTATTCTCTTCACCAGGAATTCCCGTCATACCATAGAGTTTTAATCCTTTTAGACCACCTGCTTTAGCATTGGCAGCGGCTTGAAATATTTCATCTGTTTCGAGTTTTTTATTAACAATCTTACGAATGCGTTCAGAACCACTTTCGACAGCGATCGTTAGTGATTTACTATCCCGTTTTGCCAAGATTTCAGCTAGTTGAACTGTGACTGTATTGGTACGAACTGAAGACACACTCAGCCGGACATCATCATATTTAGGTTGATTTAGATGTTCGAGCAATGCCGGAAATTCGGGATGTTGGGTCACAGAGGCACCGAGTAATCCGAGTCGATTGGTAACGGTTAAGCCCCGATCAATTGCTGGAATCAGGGATGACTCAACATCAGCCACACGGAACGGTAATGTGAGATAGCTAGCCAAACAAAACCGACACATTTCTGGACAACTGCGAACAACTTCGACCATGAAAATATTTTCCCAGGCGGCTTTTTCAGTAACTACTGTCGAAGCTGAAAGGGTATTACCCCGATAGGTTTGTTTGGTAATAGTAGCGGGGATATTACTATCGATCGGCAAGATACTCGCAATTAAATTTCCATCATATTCAACTTGATATAAGCTGGGAATATAAATACCTGGAACTTGGGCTAGATGCTTGAGCTTAGTGACTCGATCGGCAGTTCGCACCTGTTGATAAGCTGTAATAAAATTGCCGAGTAACTCCTCACCATCACCGACTAAAATCACGTCAAAGAAATCAGCGAACGGCTCAGGATTTGCACTTAAAACTGGCCCACCACCAAAAATCAGCGGGTCACTATCGCCTCGATTTTGACTGCGAATTGGTACTTCCAGAAATTCCAATAGATTGAGAATATTCACATAGTCTAATTCCCAAGACAGCGAAAACCCTACCAATTCTGGCGATCGAGGTAACGACTCATGGACATCAGTAAATAACCGCGCCACATCCAAATCCGATCGCATCGCCAAAGTTGCCCATACCACCTGATAACCCAGGCTGGTAATCCCCACCGTATATTCATTGGGAAAAGCAAAGATCGTCGGCACGGCAGATCGATCGGGCGATGCAGGAGTAAAGAGAAGATGTTCGGCGTTGAAAGCAGGGTTGGACACAGGGG
Source organism: Chamaesiphon sp. OTE_78_metabat_374 (assembly GCA_031385105.1). Taxonomy (GTDB): domain Bacteria; phylum Cyanobacteriota; class Cyanobacteriia; order Cyanobacteriales; family Chamaesiphonaceae; genus Chamaesiphon. Next base: position 14,395 of record JANNBD010000024.1, on the reverse strand, counting down.
GATGGGGAGACTGGGGGACTGGGGGACTGGGAGACTGGGAGACTGGACGCTAGAAAGGATGCTTGCGTCCAAATTCACTATTCACTATTCACTATTCACTATTCACCATCCACCATTCACCAATTTGTTTAAGCTTTGTTACCGCATGACTAAAAGGCACCGAAATTTGCAGAAAATAAGCTGGTATGGCTAATTGTGGCTAAACCCTCTTTAAAAACCAATTACTCCAAGCAGGAATAGTAATTATGGCACTTCAACGTGGCTCCAAAGTTCGCGTCCTTCGGAAAGAATCATACTGGTTCCAAGATGTCGGTAGCGTCGTCTCGATCGATCAAAGCGGCATCAAATATAACGTCATCGTGCGTTTCGACAAAGTTAACTATAGTGGCTACAGTGGAACTGCTGGAGGAGTCAACACCAATAACTTTGCAGTGAGTGAGTTAACCGAGGTTTCTGGACCACCAGCAGCTAAAAAAACTGCGGCACCAGCAGCTAAAGCGGCACCAGCGGCAGCGAAAGCAGCAACCCCCGCAGCTAAAGATACACCCACTGCAACTACCGAAAAATAGCTCTACCGACGACTGGCAACTAGGCAAGAGATATCGATGCTATGCTAATTTTGGTTAGTTTAGATCGAGCCTAACCGATTACCTAGTTACCAGTCTAACCAATAATGCCAGAATTACCTGAAGTTGAGACAGTTCGTCGCGGGCTAGACAAGTACACACTCGATCGAGCGATTACTGGCACCGAAGTATTACTACCACGGACGATCGCCCATCCCGATACGCCGGAAGAATTTAATTTTGGCTTAAATCAGACCAAAATTCAAGCTTGGCATCGACGAGGCAAATATTTATTCGCACAACTGGCCAATATCCAGACGGAGCAAGCTGCTGGTTGGTTGGGGGTGCATTTACGCATGACTGGGCAATTGCTGTGGGTAGAGAGCCAGACAGAGCTACATAAGCACACCCGCGTGCGGCTGTTTCTGGGGCAAGATTGGGAAATTAGATTTGTCGATCAGCGCACATTTGGTCAGATGTGGTGGATTCCTCCCAGCAGGCAACCAGGAGAAGTGATGACGGGGATGGGCAAACTTGGCCCCGAACCCTTCGATCCAGCTTTCAGTGTCGAATATTTTGCCTCTAAACTGCAAAAATCGCAGCGCAATATCAAAACAGTAATTCTCGATCAAGTATTAGTCGCTGGAGTTGGCAATATCTATGCTGATGAAGCGTTGTTCATGAGTAGAATTCATCCTAGTACCGCCGCCAGAGCTTTGACAGCAGCCCAGGTTGAACTACTGCGCGAGTCGATTATCAAAGTCCTCCAACTCTCGATCGATCAGGGCGGTACTACCTTTAGCAATTATCTCAATGTCCAAGGCACCAATGGCAACTATGGCGGCATGGCGTGGGTCTACAATCGGACAAAACAGCCCTGCCGAGTCTGTCAAACGCCGATCGAGAAAATTCGGCTCGGCGGCAGAGGCACTCACTACTGCCCTCAATGCCAGTATCATCCCTAAATTCATTAAGCTACATCAATAGATTAGTCATGGCACTTGTCATAACACTATGTGTTCTGTTTAAATGATTAGGTATAGATACAGCTAAAAGCTACTCGCAGGGATTATGACTATCAAAGCCAGAACGATCAAGCAACTAAATATCAAAATTCCCAATCAGGAGCTTTTAATTCTCCAAGCTTTTACGGAAAGTACTGAAAGAACCAAAACAGACGTAATTAGAGAATTTATCAGAGCACTGCCAACCAACAATCAATAGTTTCAATTAAGATCAGCATTCCGATCAGATCCAATGGTTTTACTGCAAGTGTGCAAACATTTTATACGCTTGCAGTGAAAATAACCGAAGTGAATCAAAATCCGTTTTATGGTTTATTGATGAATATTTGGGTGAAAAAATATTCCCCCTGGGCATTCTTGGCAACGCCAATACCCGTTAAATTGTAATTGCCCAGGATGTGTTGGTGATGTGCTGGGCTGGCAATCCAGTCTTGGACAGCAATACGATCTGGATCTGGGGAACTTTGGGTGCTAGCAATATTTTCAGCGGCAGTAGGATATTTGCGCTGCCGATCGACTGAATCCATCGTGTGAGTGAGTGTACCTGATTGCGCCATCTCTTGGCTGTGTGCTCGTGCGCGTGCTGAGATAGCGGGGTCGATGGTCAGCGGTGGTAAATTTAGAGACTGACGATACCGATCGATCTGATTATGAATACTTCGCTCCAATGCGGCGATTGTCATTGAGGAGCCAGACTGAAGCTGAACTGCAATTAAGTTAGATTGCCCTGCTGTTGGTAGAGCTGGATCAGCTTTTGACAGGGTGACTGAAGCTGATAGATTTAAGTTCTGGCGGCTCGAACCAGGAATGATTGGATCTGCTTGAGCAATGTTTTTGATACCTAAGGTAATGGTTAAAATACTGAGCAGACTTAGAAAGTGATATTTCATGCAGTGAGGATAGACGTTTTATTTACACACCTAAAAAAGTTGTATTTTTAGAATAATCGAACAAATGTAGATGCTAGTAGATGCAACCTGATTGCAACTCAGCATATCAAACATTGTTCAATTTTTAGCTAAATATAGGTATTAGCTATATTTAGCTAAACGTAATTATTGCTAAAATCCTTGACGATAAACATCTCGATCGCGACCTAAACAAAAGCCGATCGAATTGCGAAAACTACGATTGCCCCAAATCATAAATACCACGATTGCACTAGCGGCCATCCCTGTCGCGATCGTAAAAATGCCTCTATAGCCCAGATCCTTAGCGACTAATCCAAATATAGGTGCTGCAATTGCCACGCCTAGATCCAGTCCAGCAATACTGATTGAGAGAACCTGACCCCGTTGTTCTGGTAAAGATCGATCGGCAACTAAAGCAACAATCATCGGAATCAATGTCCCAATTCCTAGTCCTTCTAAAATAGCCGCGAACACGAAGCTCAGTTGACTATTGGCAGTAGCAAGGAGGGCGATAGCTGTTGTATAACAACAAACACTGCTCGCAATAAATACGCCCCGTCCGTAGCGATCAGATTTAGTTCCAATCACAGAGCGAGAACTAAAACTAGCCATCGCAGCGATCGTGTAAAATAAGCCAGGATTAAAATCAATCTGTGTACTCTGAATGTATAGCGGGACAAAAGTATGAATTGCCCCAAACGGAAAACCGACCAATAGTAATACTAAAGCTGGAATTCCCAAAGCTGGATTAGTGATAATTTGCCAAATTGATAACTTGGGAGCTAGAGCTGGTTGTTCAACTTCGAGACTGGATCCCGATCTTTCAATTTGAATTTTGGACTCACGTAGTTGACAAGCCAAAATCGAAGCGATCGTCCCAAATACAATCGAGATCCAGAAGATTTCACTATATCGGTTAGATACCTGAAGATAGCCCCCAATTGCAGGGCCGATCGCCACACCGAGCGGGTTGGCAAGGCTCATCAAGCCGATGATCTCACCCCGTTGCTTGGGTGGAGCCAAATCTACGACTAGAGTACTGTGAGCAGTCGTAAAAGCGGCAATGCTGACACCATGAAATACCCGAATTGCCATCAATAATGGTACTGAAGTTGCTGTCAAATAACCGATTGGGGCGATCGCGACCACAATAGTACCAATGATCAGCACAAACTTCCGACCTCGGCGATCGACTAATCTCCCAATGACTGATCGAGTCGCCAATAACCCGATCGCAAACGAGCCAATAATTAACCCGATTTGTTGTTGATTAATTCCGATCAGATCCAGGTAAGCTGGCAACGTCGGCAACAGGATCGCAATACTCATCCAAAATAGTAAGCCCGTAGCAAATAATACGAGCAAACTTCGCCGCTGTTGCGGCTCAAGCTGATTCAAAGCATTCATTTAGAAAATCGGGTACTCTCTTGTCCTCCCTTTTCTAAGGGGAGGGCCAGGGTGGGGTAAAGATCTACGCAGCAACTCTAGAGCAATTCTACAGTCGATGCTCTTTGATCCAATTATGGACGATCGCATTGACTTGCAGCGGCACCTCATCATGAGGACAGTGCCCAGCATTGAGATAATGCTCCTGCAACTGGGGACAATATTCCCGAAACTTCGCTCCACGTTTACGTGCATCAATCCACGGATCGCCCTCGCCCCAGATCATCAATAGCGGGCATTGCATTTTGCCTAGCATCACATCTACTTTTTCCCCCTGCTGATTGCTAAACACTGAAGCAAATACCTGGGGTGCGCCTGCATCGCAAGAAGGACGATAGATTTCATTGACAAGCTGATCCGTCACCGCTGTTTGATCGACATACACCTTCTTGAGCGTGTTGCGGATAAAAGTTTTGCGCTGGACAAACTTATAGAGCAGTGAATTCCCCACTGGGTTACGGAGAAAACCCGTAACGCTCTTGTTCAATACCTTCTGAATCGGACTTGGTTCCTTCGGATGGGTACTATCGGTAAAAGGGCCAGCACTATTGATTAAAACTAGACCAGCCGTAGCTTCGGGATATTCAGCAGCGACGCACAAAGCTGCATAGCCACCTAGGGAATTGCCTGCTAATACGACAGGCCGATCGATCACCTCAGTGATAAAATCATGCAGTTGCTCCCGCCATAATTGGGCACTATACGTCCAAGCTGGTTTCGCTGCCCGTCCAAAGCCGAGTAGATCGATCGCCCACACCTGAAATTCTTGACTAAGTTCGGAGATATTCTTGCGCCAATGATCCGTTGATGCCCCGAAACCATGAATTAATAGTAATGCTGGTCGATCAGCTTTAGCCGCTCCTGCCTGCACATAATAAATCTGCTCCCCTCGCCACTCCCAATATTTTCCAGGCAATGGTTGAGTCGAAACTAGCGGCATAGTAGTGGTCATTTTAGCTGCGGGGATGATGTAAGTTTCTAGCCACCATCTTAGACACTTCTCCCCTCGCAAGCAACTTCATCTACTGCATAAATCCCCGTATGGCGGCTGGTATCGGCGGCAAGACATTGTGTCTTAACCGCCCTGGGAGTTGCTACTGTTCTAAGCTTGTTTGACATTCACATTCACAACGAGATCGTTGAAATCTCGATCGCCGCCACCGAGCTGATCTTCAACACCAAAAGTGTTGTCACCAATTAAGCGGAAGTGGTCTTTCTTGTCAGAATTGCCAAGGACATAGTTGAAGTAAGCGTTATTACTACTGCCGCCAATATTTTTGGGATTGGCAGTAATAAAGTCACTGAGCGAACCCTGCGAGACAACGACAGGTGCATAAATGCGACCACCAGCAATGTTCTGATCCAATTTACTCTCGGTTTTGCCTGCTTGTAACCCCGAATTAGCCAGAGCATTTTTAATCGCTTCAACAGCATAATCAGCATCGCCTGGTTTGCGTGTTTCACCGTTAGCAAGTTTGATTGTGCCGATCGAGTCTTCCACGGCGTAGAAGCCGATATTATTGGTGTAAGCTGCGGAGCTTTTAGTCTCGATATCTACCTTAAGTGTGCCTGTACCTGTGCGAGTCAGATCGATCGTCCGTCCTTCTGCTAATCCTTGAGATTGTGCAACAAAGATGTCGAAACTTGGCAGATAAAGACTTAAGTCGATAACATTGAGTACCAACTCATCTTTATTGATTGATAAATTGTAATTGCGTCCAGAAGTTTCTTTGTTCGTGAGCTGAATCGGAGTAGCACCATTCATGCCAGGAGCCGAAAATAACACATTAGTTGGTGTCTGACCATTAGCAAGTTGTTGCTTGACATCGGCGATCGATCCATCCTGAACTTCAAAGAATCCATAAGTTTTATTTGGCTCTAAGAAAATTGTCCGTTTGCTGAAAGATTCAAAGAAATTACCGCCGAGGATGGAGAAGATCGATCGAGCTGAATTAGTGGCAGCTTTGAGATAGCCTGCCGCACCTGGAGCAATCCCATTAATTTTGCCTGCGGCATCGTCTACTGTAAACATGCCAATTTCATTAACTTTACTACCTGGTTTTTTGCTAATAGCACTAATGTCAAGCCCAATAGCAAAAGCATTTGTTTGCAGGAAGTTGTCGCTGCGAGTAGAAAGAATAGGTTGACCTGGAAAAATCGGTACTGGACTGACGGGACCAACTGCATTTTGGTAAATTATGGGATCGATTCCGACCAGAGTAGGGTCGATCTCTAGCACAGTTCCAGGGACAGCTCCATCTGGTATGGGTTGAATACTTGTTGTATCGTCTTTAGATGTAGGATTGCCTATTACGCCAGTGGAAGCAGGATCTGTTGCTGAACTTGTGTCAAGCGGCACTGCGGTCATGAAAACAGGTGGCGACACATTTTCAGATGGCGTTGAGATTAGCTCATTATCTGTAAAGACGATCGGAATCTGTTCTGAAAGTACCGTACCATCAGGCAGCGTCAAGATTGGTGGATTGCCAGTGGGAGGATCGATCAATATAGAGTTATCAGTTGCTGGGGGCTGAATAACAGGAATTCCCCGTGCAGCACCGATGACTGCACCTGTAGAGTCATAGATCAGACCATCGATCGAGTTACGGGCTATATTGGGATCGATTGGAGCAACAGCTTCGGCTGGATTTGTTCCAGTCGTGCCAACTACCTGTACAGCTTGGATGGCACCTGCTAGAGATATTTGGTACTCTCCTGGTGCCGCATTAATTACCCGAATTTTGTAATCAGTGCCGACTATCTCGGCATTCTTAACGAATTTAAGTGCCTCAGAGCTACTAGAGGTAGCCTGAGCATCAACACTATTTGTTGTTGTGTTGATCAATTGGATGATAGTGCTTGCGCCTGGAGCACTGCCAGCGGGTGGCTGAACGAAAATATTTGTCGATCGAGTTTCACCGATATTGACACTACCAATATCCCCAAGCTCCTTGGTCGCAGCCTGCAAAAATAAGATATTGCTGGGATCGGTCACACTTACACTACTAAGATCGAAATCATCATAGAATTGACCATCGAATGGACTGGTAGGGTCTACGATTTTAGGATTGTTACTGGTTAAAGAACCACTAATACTTTCACCTACGATGATATTTGTCATATGTTCGGGGTTAAATCTGGCTGTTGATGGGATGAAAGCTTGCAAGGTAGATTACGTATACCTTGTTGTCCTATATTACCCACAAAAGTGACATTAGTACCATGCTTAACAATTTTGTTTCGCTCAACAGCAGATGCCTGAACGTAATTGCCAGAAGCAGCTAGTCACGATCCCCCTAATCACCAACCTTGGCACGGAAGATTAGCTTTTCACCTTGTCGATACCCAACATATCTCACCGTGACTAGTGCATCAGGATTAGCAGTTCCTGAAACTAATTGATGCCAGCGGGGATCGTAATTAACTTTTTCACCAACTGCGCCGATAACTGTTACACCCCATGATCGAATTAGCCGATTGATCGATCCAGTCAATGGAAATAGCTTGCTAGCTGGAAAGTCAGGATTATTGATGGCTGCCTGTTTTGCGGTGGGGAAGTAAGTTAGAAAAGACTCTAATGTCTGCAAACTTTGAAATTGAAATTCTGATTGCAGAATCTGACGTTGCTGCTGAAATTGTTGCTGAAGCTGTTGGTATTCTTGTTGCAATTTTTCGACAGATCGATCTGGAGATCTGAGATCGCAATCTCCAAAGATGCTGATAAATTCATCGATCGAGATCTGGAAAGTACGACTGATTTTAACGATCGATTCCCAGCGCAATGTATCGATCTTGCCGGATCGGAGTTTATTAATAGTATGAGCAGAAATTCCAGTCGATCGAGCTAATTCTTTGAAGCTATTAGTGCCCACTTGCTGCATTAATTCCCGTAGTTGTGGCGTTCGATCGATACTCATCCGGTTAGTCAGCGACTAAAGTCACCGCTAGTGTTGCAAAGTCCGCCTACGCGGACTAAATTTCTCAGTCCGCAGGCGGACTTTGCACTATAAGCAGCGGTTTTAACCGCTGAAGTTACTGATCGAGCAAACTCCGTAACATCCAGGCAGTCTTTTCATGCAACTGTAGCCGCTGGGTCAGTAAATCAGCCGTTGGCTCATCACTAGCTTTTGCGGCACTGGCATAGATCGATCGAGCCGTCCGACAGACAGCCTCTTGCCCTTCCACCAGAAGTTTAATCATTTCAGTGGCTTTTGGCACAGTCGTTGTTTCAGGAATTGAACTCAACTCGGCATACTGAGTATAGCTTCCAGGTGCGGTAAATCCCAAAGCGCGAATCCGTTCGGCAATTAAGTCTACAGCTAAAGCTAGTTCGGTATATTGGGTTTCAAACATCAAGTGCAGAGTCTGAAACATTGGCCCAGTTACATTCCAATGGAAATAATGTGTTTTGAGATACAAGCTATAAGTATCTGCCAATAGCCGCGATAAGCCATCGGCAATTTCCTTGCGGGTATCTGCATCAATTCCGATTTCTACTTGCATCATTGTTGTTGGTTCTCTTGAAAATTTTTACCAATCCTCTCTCTCTTATTTTACGCATTATCTTTACCCCGTCTATTGCAGACACATCAAAACTTTACCCTCACAGATTGAAAAATCACGCAATCTGCCGATCGACAATCAATTCCAATGCGCTAGCATACTATAGAATCATTTAATAGATTTACGTAACTGATTCAGCTCACCCCTAATTCACACGAATGTATTCCTTTTGGCAACGCCTCACATTATCAGATTTATCACTAGATCGAGTCGTTGATGCTAGTTATGTGCATCGCTGGGTGGGCAGCCTCCAGTCTTGGCGACAGCGGAGCTGGTTGATGCAGTGGGGTGATGAGATTGGGGCGATCCTGACTTCCCTGATTTTTATCGTATCGCCGTTTGAAAAATCGATTCCAGGGCTGTCTACGGAAACAGTTGGGCTACTGATGATTGCGGTGGCGGCTTTTTGGATCTTGCTGACTGTCTCGGATGAACGAAGTGGGGGAGTTACGCCCATTCACGTGACGATCTTGTCATTTTGGGCGGTTTCGGCGATCTCTACAGGATTGTCACCTGTGCGGGCTGATGCGATCGGGGGATTGAGCAAGCTTAGTCTGTATCTATTATTATTTGTGATGCTGGCGCGGTTGTGTCGATCGACTCGCATCCGCAATTGGTTGATTGCAGTTTATCTGAATGTAGCGTTCATTGTCAGTGGTTATGGTGTGCATCAGGCGATTTATGGTGCCAAACAGTTGGGGAATTGGGTTGATGCTGAGTCTACCCTCGCCAAGACAACGCGAGTATATAGCTATTTGAATAATCCCAATTTGCTGGCGGGTTATCTGCTACCTGCGATCGCATTTAGTGTAGCAGCATTCTTTATCTGGAAAGGTTGGATTCACAAAACTCTAGCAGTTGTGATGGTGGTAGTAGATACATCCTGTCTACTGGTAACATATTGCCGTGGTGCTTGGATTGGGTTAGTAGTCGGGATAATTGTCGCAGCAGGACTAGTTTATTACTGGTTGCGCCCGCAGTTGCCCAAATTTTGGAGATCGTGGGGATTTCCGATTGTCTTGGGTAGTATTGTGGTGATTGGGGGACTGGCAATTTTGATAATTCCCAGCTTACGCGATCGAGTCTTGAGTATTTTTAGCGGTAGCAAAGATAGTAGCAACAATGTCCGCTTGGAAGTCTGGAAGGCTGTCCAGAAAATGATCCACGATCGACCAATTTTGGGCTTTGGCCCTGGAGATCGAGTGTTTAAGAAGATTTACCCCATTTATCAGACTAGCCCCCGTTTCGGGGCGATTGGAGCCTATTCAGTGTTTCTCGAAACGATCGTCGAGGTTGGCTATATTGGCTGCGCTTGTCTACTCTGGTTAATAGCAGTAACAGCTAATTGTGCGATTCAAGGTTTAATCCGATTGCGTCAAAATGGAGATGCACAGGCTTTTTGGCTAATGGCGGCGATTGTATCGATCGTTGCCACTCTCGCTCAAGGTGCCACGGATACTGTCTGGTATCGCCCTGAAATCCAAACCCTGTGGTGGTTAACCGTGGGAATTGTGGCTAGTTTTTATCAGCCGTTAGCCGCGCCCGAACTTCAAATTAGTCAATCGGCAAGTGATGAATAGTCAACAGCAAACTTACTACGATTTATTGGATGTACATCCGAGTGCTTCCGCGATCGAAATTCGGCGTGCTTATCGGGAATTGAGCAAAAAATATCATCCTGACACGACCATCCTTACCGGAGCAAAAGCAACAGTCAAGTTTCAAGCTCTTAATGAAGCTTATGCTGTAATCAGCAATCCCGAACGGCGGTTGACCTACGATCTAGAAATCGGCTACTCGCGGGTAGTGGTGCTGCAACCGACCTCGTTTCGTCCGATTGACTCTCGACCAGATAATTATCGATCTTCAGCATATCTCGACCCGACCGATCGACCACTTTCTGGCGGTGAAATTGCCGCTCTATTTATGCTGGTGGTAACTTTTCTTGGTTGTCTAGTCTTGGCAATTTCGATCGGAGTGATCAGAGGCGAAATTTGACATTAACACGAGCTTGATATTTCAAACTATTATATCTTGACTAGTTTTGCTAAAACCTTGAGTATTTTGGCGATCGGAGCGAAAATTTAAGAGGTACCTATTTTGTAACTCGATCGCTATGGGTCTTCTCCACAACAAACTAGCCATAGGGATAATCTTAGTCATAGCAGGTACTGGTGTTGGTGCGGCTGTGGGTGGATATTTCCGTCAGCAACCGGAATCTCCACTCGCGCCACAAACCAATAACAGTAAGCAACCAGCTAATTCTTGGCAGCCAATCAGTTTACCGCTGACTCAACCCGAAAATACTAACTTTATTACCACCGCTGTAGAAAAAGTTGGCCCAGCCGTGGTCAAGGTCGATGCCGTTCAGCTTGTTGGGCAAAATCCTCTGGTAGAAAGGTTTTTAGGTGATTTGGCTAGTGAAGAACGGGTCGAAAAAGGGACTGGATCGGGATTTATTCTCAGTGCTGATGGTAAAATTGTCACCAATGCTCATGTGGTGGAAGGAGTTGAGCGCGTAAAGATCACGCTCAAAAGTGGGAAAGTATTAGAAGGTAAAGTCGTTGGGGTCGATCGAGTAACTGATGTTGCCGTTGTCAAAGTGCAGGCTCAAAATTTACCAGCAGTAACTCTGGGTAATTCGGACAAACTAGTCCAAGGTGAATGGGCAATTGCGATCGGCAATCCACTCGGACTCGATAATACAGTCACAGTGGGAATTATCAGCGCGACGGGGCGAAGCAGCTCCCAAGTCGGGATTCCTGACAAACGGGGGAGCTTTATCCAAACCGATGCAGCCATCAATCCTGGCAACTCAGGTGGTCCATTACTGAATGCGCGAGGTGAAGTGATTGGGATTAATACCGCCATTCGCGCCAATGCTCAAGGCTTGGGTTTTGCCATCCCGATGCAGACAGCTAGCCGGATTACCACTCAACTATTTGCCACGGGGAAGGTTCAGCATCCCTATCTTGGCGTGCAAATGATTCCCCTAACTGCCGAACTCAAAGCTGGAATTGCTAGAGAACCAACCCTCAGATCGAAACTTACCGCCAAGCGTGGCGCAGTCGTCATGGAAGTGGTGCCCCGTTCACCCGCTGAAATTGGCGGGATCGAGCCTGGAGATGTAATTATCAAAGTTGCAGGGCGATCGATCGATACTCCTAGTGATGTCCAGCAGCAAGTAGAAGCCAGCAAAATTGGTGAAACCCTCAAATTGGTAGTCGATCGTCAAGGACAGGTAAGATCGCTCGATATCAAGCCGAGTGTGTTTCCAGCGATGGAGAGGGAGTAAGGAGCATGGGAGCGTGGGCAATATTGACAGATATACACCATCCACCATTCACCATCCACCAATTCACGCTCTTAACTCAAACCCATTCAAATACTCCATCGGTTTATTAGGATCGAATGCAATTCGATCGATAAACATTTCTGGCTGTTCGATTTTAAGTTGTCCCTTGGGCATATTTAACCAAAAAGCTTTGGCGACATCGGCATAAGATTCCGTCGGATATAGTTGCTTGATTACAGCATCAGCATTCTTAGGATAATTCGTAAGTTGCTGTTGATTCCATCTCACCATTTGAGTGATCACCCAGGCCGCGTGAGAGTGCCACAGAAAATTAGCATGGTTTGGCTGTTGGAGATATTTTGTCTGTTGAAAGTGGAAGATTTGAAAATCAGGAACTTTGACTATTTCAGGACTTCGATCGAATCCACCATAGTTGTAGTCGCCAGTTAGAATTTTTTGCCAGCCTTTATTACTCCCAGCATCAGTATATTCAGACTTACCTAAAATCGGCGCGAGGGCGGTCACATTGTCATGGTTATCACAATACTGACAAGCTTCTAAAACCGCTGCCATCAGTGCTTTTGTCGTAATTGGATAATCTTTAACCCAGGTATCAAGTGTCGCTAAAATCTTCTCAGGATGTCCCCGCCAAATGTCTCGATCGATCGTCGCTGTAAATGCTTTTTTGTTGGCAATAGTTTTTTGATTAAATAACTCATCGGTAGCATAGCCAATAATGCTACCACTATCCAATCCGGCGGTAATTTCATCAGGTGCTAAAACCTGAACTTTGAGATCGCGCTCCCCATCAATCCCCATCGTGCCCAACCAATATCTAGTTGTATAGTTTGCCATCGCCGCCGGATGGGAAATGGCAAAACCTGGTGGTTGCTTCAACTCGCGGAAAAATTTATTGTATCCATCTTGCAATTCATTTACCGTATTGTAAGCTTGGCGTGGTCGCAGTCCACCCTTCCATGCAGTTTCCCCAAAGCTAATACTATTACCATTAATATTTAGCCCCATCAAGGCAACTGTATTTGCATTACCTTTGGGTTTATCTTTCTCGCGATCTCGATCTCTATTTCTTCTCTTCCTTCGATCGCTATCTTCATTTTCAGCTTGTGCCTGCTCTCTTGCTTTGGTATTTTTACTACTAAAATATTCCCATAGCGGCATCGCAAATAGAGTTTGAACGGCATCCAATTTGCCACTATGCAATTCCTGCTGCACCTGTTCCCAAGTCGGCTGCTTTACCAGCGTCACATCCAAGCCATATTTCTTGAACATTCCCTTCTCTTTCGCCACTACCAACGGTAGACAGTCCAAACTAGACACAATCCCAATCTTGAGGTCGGTTTTTTCTAACTTCCCAAAGTTAGCTGGCGGCTGAGTAAAGTGAGTACTCCCTTGACTAGTGCAGGCTGCGATTGTTAGACCTGCCGCGCTCAGAGTACCGTATTGCAGAAATTGGCGACGCTTCATTGAGATAAATTGATAGTTGAGAACTGATAATTGCGGATGCGCGTAACTCCTGACGGAGAGGCTATTGCAGGGCAAACGCTCCGCTACCGCCAACGTCGGGTTCCCCGTTCGCGTAGCGTCTCCCCTGGAGACGGTTTAGCGCATCAAGCAGATAATTACTGTTCCCTAAGTTAATTTGGAAATAGTTACGTTGAATTTTACATGATGCTGTGACTCTTTTTAGGAAGTAGATAGTGAATAGCAGTTAAGATTGCTGATACATTCCAGTCCCCTAGTCCCCCAGTCTCCCCATCCCCCTTGAACCTCACCACCCCACTTACAATTGGCCCTCTCCAGCTTCATAGCCGCGTTTTTCAGTCTCCCTTGTCTGGGGTTACAGATCTGGTTTTTCGTCGCTTGGTGCGGCGGTATGCCCCCGATTCGATGATGTATACAGAGATGGTGCAGGCTTCAAGCTTGCGGCATCTCAAGGAAATTCCTCGGATCATGGAAATCGACCCAGATGAGCGACCAATTAGTATTCAGCTCTTTGATTGTCGCCCTGACTTCCTGGGCGAAGCTGCTCAAATTGCGGTCGGACAAGGTGCACAAACGATCGATATCAATATGGGCTGCCCCGTAAATAAAATCACCAAAAATGGCGGTGGTTCTTCACTCTTGCGCGATCCTGAGACTGCCGTATTGCTGGTCAAAGCAGTAGTAACTGCGGTTGATATTCCCGTCACCGTCAAAACGCGGATTGGCTGGTCAGATGACGAAATTAATGTGCTAGATTTTGCCCAGCGAATGCAGGATGCTGGGGCGCAGATGATTACAATTCATGGGCGGACTCGTGCCCAAGGTTATAGCGGTACAGCAAACTGGGACTGGATTCGGCAGGTAAAGTCAGTATTATCGATTCCCGTGATTGCCAATGGGGATATTTTTTCAGTCGAGTCGGCTATTGATTGCCTAGAGCAAACTGGAGCCGACGGCGTGATGTGTTCTCGCGGTACCCTCGGCTATCCCTTCCTCGTTGGCGAGATCGATCATTTCCTCAAAACAGGTGACAGATTACCAGCACCAAGCTCGATCGACAGATTGGCATGTGCCAAAGAACATCTG
>JANNBD010000008.1:0-16483 GCA_031385105.1 Chamaesiphon sp. OTE_78_metabat_374 | reverse complement strand
CTTGAATCAAGTTCGCTCTGGCATAACTATCAGTTACCGCAGAAATCGCATCATCGACTAAGCTCTCCTCCAAAAAGATCTGAACTTTGGCTTCGGCATAACTCCAGTTATCCATCATCCGTAGATGTTTGAGCAAATCTGGCTGTAGGGTTTGCCAAGTATCATCTGCCAGTATTTTGATTTGTTGATAGCCCCGCATGGTTGGACGTAGTTTAAAAGCATTAATCCTTGCGGTCAAAGCAGTAATCGAATCACCTAATCCCTGGGCAAGTTCACTCGTCCAATCGGCTAATTCGTAGCGATGACGATCGAGCAGCGGACTCTGATGCACAGTGAAGAACTGTTGTTCCGCCTGGGATGTCGAAATTCGATCTGGTAAATCTAATCCGGCTTTAGCGATCAGTAGTGCCTCTGGAAGTGCCTCCTGTTCTCGCAATACTTTGGCAATTGCGAGTGCTTGTCCGGCATCCTTGATCCGCACACTTGCCGCCATGACTTCCGCAATTCTTCCTAGCTGTGCCAGCATTACTAAGTATTCTTCAATCAAATCCTCTGCCAGTGCAAGGTACAAATACTCTGGATAGCGTTCCTGAAGATTCAAGATTTCTAGCCGAATCCGCGTTAATTTATCAGCATATTTCGGTCGTCCATCCTCCCATAGATTTTCATTTTCGCCTTGGAGAATTGCTAGTAGTTCTGGCGTATCCCAACCTTGCCGTAAAGCTTCTGCCGCGATCTCAAATTCACCACTGAGCTGATCTTGCCATTCTTCTAGATTAACTTGTAGATTGATCGCTTCCGCTGATGATAGTTCCGCAGTCAATACCGCTGCTGCCCAAACTGGATCGAGCAACTTAATCACTTCATCACCTTCTGCACCATAATCAGATACCTCATCCCAATCTTCAACACAAGCTTCGGTAATTGCGGTGAGAATCACCAAGGCATCATTACCATCGCCTCGATCGATAAAAGCCTGCACCTGATCTAAAATCTCTGGCAAATCCTCATCGATCGGATTTTCTTCGTAGCCTTCTTCTAGATGACTCAAACAGTTTCGCATCATCTGTTTGGTTTGATAGCGATAGGGCTGAGGATCTACGCTCGTCTGACGTTTCGGGCGGGGTTCGGTGATAGAGACTTGCTGAACAGTTGGGGGAGATATCTTGCTGACAAATCGATCGATCTGATTTAGTAATTCTGGTTCTCTAGCGACTAATTCTTGCACTAGTGTCTGGGTTTGGACATGGTTCAATCGATCGAGCAATTCATTCAAACTCAACCGTTGCTGAATAGTTTCCGGTTTGCGAATCGCAGTCAGAGCCACAGCGACGATGTGCTTGCACCAGCCTTCAAAATCATACGGGCAGGTACATTTTGCTTCGGATACGCCGCCAGCATCAAATTGAATAGTGACCTGGTAGGGTGCAGCTTCGTTGCCTTCGACTTCTCCACAAATGCAGTTTCCCCGCTGACAGAGATCGGTGACTGCGCCGCTGCGATAATAGTCTTCACCGCGCTGGAAGGATTTATCGGTAGTGTGGTAGCGGAGATCTGTTTCACTGAGATTTGCGATGTTCATGATGACAGGCTCCGCTAACGGTACAACTTATTAAGTATTATATTTTAGAGAGAGTCGATGAAATTGTAACTGGTGCTAATTTTGGCAAATCGGGCTGAACGGAGGCTTCGGGCATGTAACTCGTAACCAGCTCTATCGGCTATTATTGCCAATGTATCCAATCTGGGGAGCTGTTTTCCGGTTTCCAATCGAGCTAATTCTGGTTGCTTGATACCAGTTAAATCAGCTAATTCCTGTTGAGTCAGACCGAAATCTTTCAGCATTAAAATCAGTAGCCGAGCCATTTAGAATTCATCTTTCAGTGCGTCATACTTGGCTTTTACTTCATAATTAGTTAAAGCTTTTGCTTTCATTTCGCTCAATTTAATTGATTTAGCTGTCATTGTCGGTTCTCAAATATCATTGACTGATAAAAATCAAAATATGTAGAGCTTTAAAACTCAGACGAGATTACTATTCTGTACTAATTAAGCAATATGGAAAGAAAAATTTTAGAATTCAATGCTGAAGTACAATCAGAAAGCATAAAGATTGAAAATGTTTCTTGTAAAATAATTCTCCCAGAATTGCAAAATGAAGATATATTTCTTGAGATTTCATTGGAAGCATCAAGCGAAAATTTTCGCCTAGCAGAAGAAATTTCAGTAGGTTTCTCGATAAGATCTCTGGGCTGTAATTCCTATTCAAAGGAAGAAATCTCTGTTAGTTCAGTTCGTGAAATAACAAGTTCTATTAGTGGATATTATGAGATAGACTCTACAAGGGCTAGCAAGCAACGATATATTATTATGAAAGCAATAGCAAACGATGTAAAAATCAGAGTTGCACACCACAATAGTTGTGAAGTTGACAAGAATATTAATATCTTTAAATTTTGGTTGACTCAAAGCAGATGGCTTCCACAGCCGCAACATATTATGCAGAGTATTGTGATGCAGGGTATGGTGAATGATTCAGACGAGAACTTAATTACTCACAAGGCTAGAGAAACATCATTTACAATTAGGGAAGGTCTAGAAATAAAGTTTGTTAGTTATTGCTTTTGTTATTATGATTCACACAGAAAGAATAAAAAAATATCAGAACAAGTGTTAGCCGCTGAACTTTCTAATTTTACCGAAAAGAAATCGGAGAAAGAACTTCTGGCTGAAATTGAATTCTTCTTAATGATAGTTTCATTCTCAGAACGGAGGAGAATAGCTTGTTATGGATATAGGGCAGAAAATACATGTAGCGATACAAATAATATACATGAGGTTGTCGATTATTACAGACCTAGCTCTCACATTCCAGCGGAAAATTTTAATTATGTATATGAGGATACTCTGATCGACGGAGAATATTTCAGAGAGTTTATGATACAGGCTTTGAATAATTCAATTAAATGTGAGTTCAAAGAATATTTGTTTGAAGCCATTGGAAAAATTGTGTGCCGTAAAAATATTTCACCAACTGGTACTTATCTATTTTCAATAGATGATTACTTATCTTATTATTCAGCATTAGAGAATCTAGTAAATGGCTTTAGAGACACTCAAAACCTTCACCATATATTAGAAAAAGAATCCTGTCAGGAATTTTCAAAGGACATCAAAAAATTCATTGGCAAGCATAGTCTATTTGCAGATGTAGAAGGCAATGTTAGTGAGAATGAAAAGAGAAAGAATAAAAGAAAATTAATGTATGAAAAAATTTCGGAATTGAATAGAATTTCATTTGGCACAGCATTTAGATCATTTTGTGAATTTTATCAAGTAGATATTAATGATTTATGGCCTTTGACAGGTAAAAGTACAGAAGCTCCTGTATCATTAAGTATGATCAGGAACAGAATAATTCATGGTGAAAGATTTGAGAATAAAGAATATGAGGCTTTAGTTTTTGCGAATATCAATCTTCGATGGATTTTAGAACGATGTATTTTGCGGGTACTAGATTGGGATATTAAAAAATCCAGAGTACATCCTCTTTGCCTAAAATCTGAGTTTGCCCAGAGTAGATGGCAGGAATATTCGACCAGTCTGTCAAAAACGCAGAAATAATTTTAGTGACTTAGGGTGAATAGACTTATCAATATTACTTCTACTGAGGATAATTGCAATGCGTAAAGCCACAATCATCAGCGTTACATCTAGTCTACAGCTAGAAATTCCACCAGAAATCCAGGCTAAATTACATGCAGGTGATGAATTTATGATTTGGGAAGAAGGCGAAAATATCTTCTTTCAAAAACTTCAAAAACCAATCTCCCTAAACGACTTACAATCGCGAGTGCAGTCATTGGGTATAGATCCAGAACAACCAACTCTGGAAGAATTGAGTGAATTGGTACGCGAGTATCGCCAAGAGCATTAGTAACATGAGAGTTGTTATCGATACGAATGTTTGGCTCTCAGCATTACTATGGGGTGGTCAGCCAAATCTCATTATTAAACTGATAGAAAAACAGCAGATTCAAGCAATTAGTTCAGAAAATATCCTCACAGAACTGACAGACATACTTCGGAAACCCAAATTGCAAAAGCGTCTTAGTCAGTTACAGCTTAGTGCTGATGAAGTGGTAAATGTAGCAAAAAGGTTGATGACTCTGGTTATAATTGAAGAACTTATCATTTCTGAACTACGAGATCCCAAAGATCAGATGGTTTTAGCTACAGCAATTGCCGGAGATGTCCAGGTGGTTATTAGTGGCGATAAAGATTTATTAGTTCTACATCCTTACAGAAATATTTCTATTCTATTGCCGCAAGAATTTTTGTCATCTTATTTCTGAAATTTCTGAAGATATTGATTCATCGCAGTTGAACCATCAACACCTTTGCCTCGATCTCCTAGCGTCGGTATTTGATTGAGAGTTTTTTCGATCCAGGCTTGGTACTCGGTATCAAGGCGAGTGAGCAATTGCTTTTATCGTAACTGCTCAGACATCGCCGCACCTCAAAAGTATTCACTGTAAGATTAATTCTCGAATGGTGACACACCATCGATTACTTCATGCCAAGGTAAACCCATTGGACCGAGTAATGCCATAAATGGATCTGGATCGCATTCTTCGACATTAAATACCCCAGGCTTTTTCCACTTGTCATTGACAATCATCAACGCCCCAACTACGGCTGGCACACCCGTTGTATAAGAAATTCCTTGCGCTCCAACTTCCTCATAAGCGGCCGCATGTTGACAGTTATTGTAGACATAATATTTCTTGGCTACCCCATTTTTGATGCCAGTTATGTGACAGCCGATCGAGGTTTGACCAGTGTAGTTTGTGGCGAGTGAAGCAGGTTCGGGGAGGAGAGCTTTCAGGAATTGTAAAGGGACGATTTGTTGACCTTGATATTCGATCGGATCGATCCGCGTCATCCCGATATTCTCGAGTACTCGCAGGTGGGTAATATAGTTCTCAGAAAAGGTCATCCAGAATCGCGCTCGTTTGAGAGTGGGGATGTTTTTGACCAGGGATTCTAGTTCTTCATGGTAGAGCAAATAGGACTCGCGATCGCCAATTTCGGGATAGGGAATTGGGCGATGAATTGATAATGCGGGAACTTCTACCCACGCGCCATTTTCAAAATAGCGTCCGACTTGGGTGATTTCACGAATGTTAATTTCGGGGTTAAAGTTAGTGGCAAAAGCTTTGCCATGATTGCCATCGTTGCAATCGATGATATCGAGGTAGTGAATCTCGTCAAAGTAATGTTTGAGGGCGTAGGCACTAAATACCCCCGTCACGCCAGGATCGAAGCCACAGCCGAGAATAGCGGTCAATCCGGCTGCTTTAAACTTGTCTTGATATGCCCATTGCCAGCTATATTCAAATTTAGCAACATCGATCGGTTCATAATTGGCAGTATCGAGATAGTGGATGCCAGTTTCCAGACACGCATCCATTAATACTAGATCCTGATAGGGGAGAGCAACGTTGATCAGTAGATCGGGTTTGAATTCTTTAATTAGCTTGACTGTATTCGCCACCGTATCCGCATCGAGTGCCGCTGTCGTCACTTTGGGCGAATCGATCCGCGCGGCAATTTTGTCGCATTTATCGACGCTCCGACTTGCTAGTAAAATAGCTGTAAACTCATCGCGGGCGGCACATTTGTGTGCTACTACGTTCCCGACTCCACCTGCACCCACAATCATTACCCGTGCCATATTATTTCCCTAATATAAGTCCCAAATTTACTATACCCTGTCAGCTAAGTAGGCTAACAACCAACTTACTGCCGTTGCTCGTCTGGTTTGACGCGGGCCAAATTCGCCTAGTTTATAGCCCTTAAACCCTAGTTGCTCTTTGAGCAGTTGCTTATGCGGGGTTGGAATCGATCGGGTCAGCTTGACCGTTGCTGGCCGACTGGCGATAAAATCAGGTGGTGTGGGGTAGACTGACAGCCATTCTGGAGCTACTTGACTTACTTCCCAGCTATTTTCAACTCGATTGTATCGATAGCCCAAATAGTGCCACAAGATCTGATTTACTTGATTGTCCGTAATCGATTCATGAATAATCATCCACAGTGTATCTTGATTCAACGGTGGTAGTTCTGACCATTCTAAACTTGCGTAGTCAATCGCTAAATCACTATTATCCATGTAAATCATGAATTATAGCTTGAATCAGCAGGAGGTTAAGTTCTTGCTTGGTTACTGACTGTTGATATCTAGCTTGAATTGGCTGCCAATTGTGCCAACTTAAATAATTGCTGCGAGTTATCCGTTCATAGAATGTTGGTAGTTTTGTTGGTGCTCTTTTTCCCACAACTTTACGGATAAATTTATCTAGGACTAAGTTATCCTGAATGTTGCCAAATAGCTGGTGGATTTGCTTGAGATCTTTGAGATATTCTTGATAGCGAGATGGATATCGATCGACAAAAATTTCCATCAAGTAGCGGGTAGCTTTTACTTGTTTGCGAAAATTGTGGAAGACTTCGCCATGAATTAGCAGGAGCGGCGCAACAGCTAATTCGGGATCTATCCCTGAATCCAAATCCAGATCGATCCACCAGCTAGCGTCAATAAACAGTTTGCCGATCGCTGGTAGTAGTAAGTCAGGTAAGATCGATCCGACGGCTACTGTCGCTGTTGGTAGATACTGGGGATTGTTGAGCCAGTTATTAATGCCTAGTTTGAAGTATTGATAGTCTCGGTCATTGAGCATCAATTTAACTTTGAGCATTTCCTTGCAGCGACGTTTGCGGATGGTGGTGAGTACTTTGTCAATCTGGATTTTTTCAGCATCCGATAAATTAATTTCGCGAGATTTACAGGTCTTTTTCAAAACATCTAGATCGCGAACCTTACCTAATACTTTGGCGATTTTACCAATCTGTTTTTCGCCCATCACCGTGGGAATATTCAAAATTGAGCCAAATGCTTGAATCTGAGATCGCAATCGCCGTAAGCTCACCCGCATCTGATGAATTGCTTCGATGTCATCATCCGAGATCACCTTTGATTCTAGTGTCAGAATGGTAACATACTCTTTTTGGATCGCTGGATAGATATAGTCAGCAAGTGTAACCGCATTAGTGGAGTTTTGCTCAAGTAATATCAAATCTTGATTCACGATCGTCATCTCCATAGTGTAAAAGCGGCGTTAACTTACTTCGATCTTAATCAAACTATTATCACACCCTGATTTCACGCGCTTATGTGACGTTTTTTACAATCAATGTCATACATTCTGACAAATTAATAATACAGGATTTAACATCCAAAATGGCATCTAGGTTGTAACTATTAACTATCAATTAATTAACATGGCAATCCCCCCAAGCTGGATCATTCAAACTGGTCGATCAATCTGGACGCAGATCTGGCTAGTAATGATGTCACAACTCGCGCCCAGAAATAATCGCGGTGAATATCAACGCCCCCAGAGTGAATTTCGGCAGCGGATTGATGGCGGTAAATATGCTCCAGCCCCAAATCGGTATCGATTGTACGTGGGCTGGAGTTGTCCCTGGGCACATCGGACGCTGATTGTACGGGCGTTGAAGGGTTTAGAAAATACGATCGATGTTGTTTTGGTTTGGGGTGATGCTAATGCTGGCGGCTGGAAATTTGCCCAGCCAGAGTATGAATGCAAAACATTAGCTGAACTATATCGGTTTGCCAACCCAGGTTATACAGGTCGATCGACAGTGCCGATGCTGTGGGATACTCAGACCAATTCAATCGTCAATAATGAAAGTAGCGAGATTATCGAGATCTTCAACGCCGAATTCAATGACTATGCCACTCACCCCGAACTAGATCTGGCTCCAGTTGCCCTACAAGACTCGATCGATCAGTGGAATAAGATTATCTACAAAACGGTCAATAACGGGGTCTATCGCTGCGGTTTTGCCCAGACACAGGTGGCATACGACCAAGCGCACCAGGAATTATTTGCCACACTCGATCGAATCAATGATTTACTAGGGACTCAGACTTATCTCTGTGGCGAATTACTCACGCTTGCAGATGTGCGGTTATTTACGACTCTGATTCGCTTCGATCTGGTCTATTACAGCTTGTTCAAATGTAATCGCCGCCAGATTCGAGACTATCCCCACCTGCTCACCTATCTCCAAAAAATTTATCAGCTATCTGGAGTAGCTGCAACTTGCAATTTTCCCGTAATCTTGGCCGATTACTATGGAAATCTGTTTCCGCTCAATCCTGGCGGGATTATTCCCCTGTTGCCAGAGTTGAGCTACTTGAACGAGAACGGGATGAGAGGATGAAACACGATCGACATATGAGAAGTTCATGTTTCGATCGTGCTTGTTTTGCTTGTTAAGTGTGTTGGGTTTCATTCTTCTCCTTGGTGCGCTTCCATGGTCGGGGAACCCGACCGGAGCGCATCCGCAACCCAACCTACAGATTATTAACTACAGATTATTAACGACCCTAAGTGTCATAGAGGAGGCATTCTTGAGCATCTGGATTGTCGTCGCAGAAGCGTTCGAGTGAATTCTGGGGCTTTGCACTACGCTGGTGCCCTGCTTCTTGATGCAATTCCTCTAGGGTTTCCATTGCTACGGCAAATTCAGGAGAAGTCTTGCCAAATGTTTCGCCCGCTTGGTGAGCAGCTTCCCGTGCTTGCTCGATCCGTTCATCGATAGTGATCGTTTTTTCTTGAGAGTTGGTCATAATCCTTGCTATATTCCGTAAATTATTCCGCGATTTTGCAGATCAGTCTGCTTCCTATTGTATCTTTCTCGCTTTGAAAGACTGCATCACAAATGTAGAGGTTTCCACACATTCTCAAATACTTACAGGCTAAAGTCAAATTTTTTGAATTTAATGGGACGGGGGGTAGGATAGAGTGTTAAGATTGCCTTGCAAAATATAGAACTTATTGAGGGTCTGCTGTGATCCGGTCTGCCACCTTGACGCTTCCCACAATCCCATCGATTAGTGAAAACAGTCGTCTCCGTCTGTTTTCTGGTAATGCTAATGTCCCGCTCTCTCAAGAAATCGCTCGCTATCTCGGACTCGATCTCGGTCCGAGGATCTACAAACGATTTGCTGATGGGGAAATCTATGTCCAAATCCAAGAATCGATTCGCGGCTGTGATGTTTATCTAATCCAGCCAACCTGTCGCCCTGTGAATGATAATTTGATGGAACTCTTCATCATGATTGATGCTTGCAGGCGAGCGTCCGCGCGGCAAATTACGGCGGTAATTCCTTATTATGGCTATGCTCGTGCCGATCGCAAGACGGCAGGACGGGAATCGATTACCGCGAAATTAGTTGCCAACCAGCTTACCACTGCTGGTGCCAATCGAGTACTGGCAATGGATCTCCATTCTGCCCAAATCCAAGGCTACTTCGATATTCCCGTCGATCACATCTATGGTTCGCCAGCAATTATTGATTATTTGCTCAAAAAGAACTTACCAGATGTGGTCGTGGTATCGCCAGATGTCGGTGGTGTTGCGCGTGCGCGTGCCTTTGCCAAAAAAATGAATGATGCACCCCTAGCAATTATCGATAAACGTCGTCAGGCGCATAATGTTGCGGAAGTGATGAATGTAATTGGTGATGTCGCTGGTAAAACAGCAATCATTGTCGATGACATGATCGATACCGCTGGGACCATCTCTGAGGGGGCCAAAATCCTCCGCCAGCAAGGAGCTAGACAAGTCTATGCCTGTGCAATTCATGCGGTGTTCTCACCACCTGCGATCGAACGCTTGTCCAGCGGGGTATTTGAGGAAGTAATTGTCACCAATACTCTTCCCATTCCTGAGGATCAACGGTTTCCACAACTAAAGGTGCTATCTGTTGCCAATTTACTCGGCGAAACGATCTGGCGCGTACATGAAGAAAACTCTGTAAGTAGTATGTTTCGATAAGTAGAGGGTAGAGGGTAGAGGGTAGGCAAGATTTACTAGATTTTCCTGGTTGAGATACCCATCAAACACCATTTATTCTCCTCTAACCCCCAAAACAAAAGATAGAGAACTCACTCCATCCTACCCTCTACCCTTTACCCTCCACCCCCTTTCCCAATGGATTTAGCCATTTTTACTACGCCGAGCGAACTTGGTCATTATCTCCAGTCCCACCGATCTCAATCGGTCGGATTTGTGCCGACGATGGGAGCGTTGCATGTGGGACATCAGAGTTTGATCGATCGAGCTAGACGTGAAAACGCGCTGGTGATTGTAAGTATTTTTGTTAATCCGTTACAATTTGGGCCAACTGAAGATCTCGATCGATATCCACGTCAACTGGAGATCGACGAAGCTCTTTGTGAAACAGCAGGCGTAGACGTATTATTTCTGCCTACTCCTGAAAGTATGGGAATTAGGGATATCCTCACCCAAGTTATACCACCCCCGCTAATGATGAGTAGACTGTGCGGCAAAACTCGCCCTGGACACTTTCAGGGTGTGGCCACGATTGTCACTAAGCTACTAAATATTATTCAACCCGATCGAGCCTACTTTGGCGAAAAAGATGCCCAGCAACTGGCAATTATTCACAGAATTGTCACAGATCTTAATTTACCTGTAGATGTTGTCGGCTGTCCGACGCTCCGTGCTGATTCTGGGTTGGCACACAGCTCGCGCAATCAATATTTATCAGCCACAGGCAAAGCTCAAGCGGCAGTAATTTATCGCAGCTTGAAACAAGCGCAAGCAGTTGTAGCCAGTGGTGAAACTCACTCATCAGCAATTTTAGCCGCTGTAGTTAGAGAACTAGCAACTGTACCCGAATTTCAATTAGAGTACTTGGAACTTGTCGATCCCCAGACATTACAATCGATCGAAATAGTGGATGGAATTGTGCTGATTGCGATCGCTGGTAAGATCGAAAATACTCGGTTAATTGACAATATTACGATCTAAAAATGTAGGGTGGGCAATGACCAAAGGCCATTTACAGCTAAAGCAATCAGAACTTTAATCGATCGACATCATGATAATTATTAATGGGTAAATGTGTTAATTCACCCATGTCCAAATTAGAATCTGACCCGCGTTGGCTCTACTGTTCTGACGATTTTATCGAGTGGTTGCTTACGCTTTTTGCCTGAAAATACATTGACTTGATAAACAATCGCATTGGTAATATCTAGAGCAGTCATCCAGCCGCTTCTTTGGTGGTAGGCTCCAGTTTCGATATTCAACCAACCTGGCCCTTGGGCGACTTCCCCTGGACGCACACCTGGTAATGTAAACGTGATCGTGTGTCCGGTGATGATAATTTTATCGGGAAAATAGGGAAATTGATTTCCGAGAAACTTTTCGCGAATCCAGCAAAATTGGTCGTTGTCTTGCTTATCGAGGGCGCGAAAGGGATCGACTCCGGCATGAACTAAAAATGTGTCGCCTAAATCAATATAAGAGGGCAGACTTGCGAACCAATCGAGGTCGCCTTGAGGTATGCCAGCATCGCCGTAGCTTTGAAGAGTTGTATTGCCGCCTGAGGGCAACCAGTGGCTCAAGGAAACCTCATCAATATCTCCATTATTGTATGAGGTGAGGAGCATTACTTCATGATTACCCATCAGACAGGGGTAATTGTGTTCCCGAATCCACTTTACCACCTGAGCACTCTTGGGGCCGCGATCAATCACATCTCCCAAAAAATACACCCGATCTTCTGGAGCTGGTTTAAAGAAATCAACTAGCTCACATAATCCATCAAAATGACCGTGAACATCACCAATGGCGAATTGTCGAGGTTTGGTGCTGTTCTTTTTTTGAAATAAATTAAACATAAAACAGTTATGGCAGATGTGGGGTCATTCGGGTCGGAGATAGATATGTCTCAGCCGTGGCGTTGCGAATCGGTATTGTTATTATGCACAGTTCGATCGGCAATAGCTCCATTTTGATTTTACTTTTTTAATATTGGCAGGGGCGGGGAGCGGGGAGCAGAAATCAGCCGTTGGTGATTTAATGTATGTTCGCAATCTTTAGAACTTAGCAGTCCCCCAGTCCCCCAGTCTCCTATTCCCCCATTCCCAACTTCAGCAACACCGATAATTTACTTGGGGTAGTCTTTAATTCTACCTGTGGAGAACGATTAGGGGACAGTTGTTTCCGCCAGTTTTCGAGCCAATCTGGATGGAGAAAAGCGAAGATGATCGTGATTGCGGCCAGTAATCCCGCTCCTGTCGTCAAGAACAAGCCGAGATTAATCAGGCGATTGAGTCCGAATTTTGGTAGTGGTGGGAGATGAGCGAAAACGCCTTCAGGTAGACCAATTTTGACTAATTGACTATTGTTGCTGGTGCCAGTTAGTGGATCTACTTGGCAGGACATCAGCACCAGGGAGATATTATCATCGCCATTTTGACCATGCGCTAATGCTAGCCACGATTGAACGGCTTCGGCTAGAGGCATCTCGGCTGTCAGAATCCGATCTGCGTAATCTTGCCACGAACTTTCGACCAAATTTCGATCGCTTAAGCCGTCAGAGCAGAGTAATAGAATACCATCTTCGATCGCCAGAAACCTCTGAACGGTAGGTTTAATTAGTTCTCCCGATTTCATGCCGAGAGCTTGAGTCAGGGCAGTTGCGTCAGCACGACGGGCACTATGCCAGGGCACATCTCGACCTTGCTTGACTTCACGAGTAGCAATATCATCATCGATGGTCAGTAGTTGACAGCGTTGTGGGGTAATCCAATAAGCGCGGCTATCGCCGACATGGGCGATGTAGATTTCGTGAGAGATACTCACCCGCTTGATATTTCGCATCCGCTGGTTGACTTGGATTGCCATCACCATTGTCGTCCCCATCCGGCGGAGATCTTCCCGTGCCTGACTTTGATTTTCGGCGGTAATTGTATTGTTTACCACTCGAATGATCGCCGATATTGTATTACAAATTTGTTCGGGTGAAACGATCTGCTGACTATTAATCAAGTCGGCAAATAATGACTGGGTTTGAATCTTCAGCAGTTGGACTGCCATTTGACTAGCGACTTCACCGCCCTCATGTCCAGCGACTCCATCACAGATAATCGCAATCTTTCCACCAGTCGGATCCTGTGGGAGTTCGAGCGGCGTTGGGTAATAAGAGTCTTCGTTATGTTGCTGCAATGCACCAGGGTCAGTGCCTCCGGCAATTCGCCACGTCAGCGGTAATTTGGAAGTCTGTTCGAGAATGATCCGATTTAGTGCCCCCGCGACATCGCGCAGCGAAGCCTTCTCTTCTTGCATCTTGCTAAATATCACACCCAACCGCTCAGATATAGCTGGAGCGGCAGCAGGGAGAGACTGGAGCCACAATGTACCGAGTCTAGACAGGGTGACTTTATTGTTTCCAGATGGATAGTCAGGGATTAGTTCACATAGCCTCAGACACCAGCCATCGACGCGCAGGTTTTCCATCAGGACTAAGCTCGATAACACCCCCGTTCCAGCCAGTGGTGCCCACAGATCGATGATTTGCCAGAGCCAATATGCCTGATTTAGCGGTGTGGCTGTCTCCCATGCTTCCACGAGACTAGGCAGTAATTTACCTTCACTATCGATCGGAATATTATCTAGTAATGGAATCTCGATCGTTTCACCCGATCTTTTCAGCGAACAAAAGCCGTGAAGCTGAGGCAAATGAAGCTTGTATTGATACAGATGAGCGTAGGCTAGAGCCTGTCTAGGCAGCGGCGATAATACTTCGGGTGGCTCTTGCGGCTTGGTATCCCGCCATAGTTGCGGTGTAATCACATGGTAGCGGTCTTCAACTAATCTGTCCGGGGGAATCCAAGTTGCCTGGGCTTCTGCTGCCCAAAGATAGCGAGGCATCGATGCTTGCGCGGTAGTCATTTTGTGCGAAATCGGGGGTTAAGTTTGTAGTTTACCCTAGAAGTTGGAGTGTGGGAAGTGTGGTTAGATTAATTGGGAATTGAGAATTGAAAATTGAGAATTGGTTTCTCAGGGTGGGGTTGAAATCCTCACCCTGAGAACAATCCAGCTAAAGGTAGAGTCTGTTTCTCGCTAACGGGGGATCGATATCGGGGAACGGAAGACAAGGGAAAGAGCCGCAGCTTGAGTCTCTCCGTCTCCCCTGCCTAAATCGCTGGCACCGTAAAGTGAAACCGACTCCCACTATCCTTCCCTGCCGATTCTGCCCAGATTTCACCACCCCAACCGTTGACGATTTGGCGACAGATGGCGAGTCCCAATCCGGTGCCACCAGCGGTGCGGCGGAGGGAACCTTCGGCTTGATAGAACCGTTCAAATACTTTTTGTAACAATTCGGGGGCGATGCCGCGTCCGGTGTCGGCGATGACTACTTCGAGCATTGATTCGACATTGTAGGCTTCAATCCCGATTCGGTCTTGACCAGTGGTGAATTTACAGGCATTATCCAGGAGTTTGGTCAGGACTTCGACTAGCCATTCTCCATCGGCGCGGACAAAGGGGAGATCTGCGGGGATATTCACCACTATTTTGGGCAAATCTCGATCGTATCGACGACTATTTAGACCACTTAAAGCCAGATCGATACATTCTTCGAGGGAGAGGGGTTCGGGATGCCACTGGATCCGCCCACTTTCGAGCTGAGAGAGGGTGAGAAAGTCCTGAACGAGTTTCCGCATCCGTTCGGCATCGCCGAGGGCGGTATTGAGCATGACTTGGCGAAGTTCGGGGGACATTTCTGGTTCTGTCGCCAGACTTTCGAGGCAGACTTGAATTGTCGATAGGGGTGTCCTGAGTTCGTGTCCGGTGATAGCGACTAGATTGGCACGGGTACGATCGAGTGCTTCGAGCTGTTCGTTGAGGTATTCTAGATTGGTGTAAGATTCGGCTTGAATCAGGGTGCTGCCGATCTGAGTAGCGATTGCTTCAACTAGGCTAATCGTATCATCTGACCAGGGTAAGGGCGAGGGTTGATGTTGATGGAGTTCGATTAGTCCTAGGATCCGATCTTGATGGAGTACGGGGACAATTAGCCAGTCACTGATGCCAAGCTTGTCCAGAGTCCGCTGCCAAGTTTTGGTGATATTTACTTCGGCAAGGGCAGTTGACTCGTGAGTCTTGATCACTGATTTGAAAATCGGATTGTCAGCCAGACTCCAGGATTTGCCAATCAGGGAAGTAGCTTGTCGATCGGCTAGATATTCATGGGTAACTGTCGTGGTACGCTCATCTGGACGATACTGATAGATTAGACAGCGACTAACTTTGGTCGCTTTCCCTAGTTCCAGTGCCGCCACATGAAGAATATCAGATGAATTGAGCGAACGCCGAATTGCCCCTGTGATTGAATTAACCAACCGCTCCCGTTCTTCTTTTTCCTCGATCGATTTGTACGCCTTCAGCAACTTGTATTGCCGCGCTTGTAAATATGTCACCAACCGCTGCACAAAAGCATCAGCACTGCCGGAATGGTCAGTGGGGATGCCTGGAACAGCAATCAGGTAATCCTGCTTCGCCTGGGCGATTTTAGCCGCTAGTTCTGGTCGATAACCCTGGATTCGATCGAGTAAGATATGTGCGGCGGCAATAGTCACCTGTCGATCGAATGTCCAAATCCCTTCAAACCTGCGGGATGGGTCGATTTCCGGCAGCACTGAAACTTCCGACGGCGTACCAGCTTTTTCCCGACACACCAGACAAGCCGCTGACTGAGCACCAATCGCAATCAAATGCCACTCACTCCCCAGTGCATCATCCGACTCAAATGGTACCAGCTCATACTCATTCACCAACTCACTGAACTTAGTATCAGGTGCCGCGACTACATATACCTGATCGCTGATCTCACCCAGCCGTCGATAACGATGCGCTTCCTGTCGATAAAACTTTTCCTGCTGAAAACTCGCAATCAGTAATGGTCGATCCGTACCTGCCAGCACCCGATCTTCCATTGCATGGGACAGTGCAGTCAGGGAAGATTTGAAGTACAAATGCGATCGCAATTGAGGCATTTGCCGCAGTAATTCGGTTAAAACTGATTGTTGATTGCTCACTATCTATCCTTCTTTACGAAAAGGGTGCTCAACTAAAACCGCACTCTTAGTGCTCTGATGGCTGTGCCAGGGTTGGTTGGAGACTCTCATGTCAAGTATATTAGGCTGAGTCAAGACAATCAGATCCAAGGTTTGTCGATTTCCATTATTACAGAAAAAATTGACTAAATAGCGACTGAATCAGCTTTTGAAGCTATTAGCTTCACTATTATTTACTTGGGATTGTGAATAGTGGATAGTGGATAGTGAATAGTTAAGTTATTGGCTCCAAAAGCTGATTCAGTCGCTATTTAGTAAGTTTTTTCTGTAATAATATAAATCGACAAACCTGAGATCCGATTGTCTTGACTCAGCCGAATATACTTGACATGAGGGTTTCCAACCAGCCTTGGCACAGCCATCAGCACACCAAAAGTGCGCTTTTAGTCGAGCACCTTTTTCAGAAAGAAGGATAAATAGTGAGCAATCAA
>JANNBD010000327.1:0-19398 GCA_031385105.1 Chamaesiphon sp. OTE_78_metabat_374 | reverse complement strand
AGGGAATAGGGAATAGGGAATAGGGAAGAAATATCTCTATCGCCGATCCCCTATGCCCTCACCCCTCGCAGTAAGGGTGCAAAGGTGCGGTAAGAGCGCACCAGCAGTATCGAGAGGTACTGGCTCGGTAAACCCCAGTTGGAAGCAAGGCAGGAACTATGGTTAGTCTTTTACCAGTTTCGATTTAGATCCGCTTGAGGTACTTGGTAACAAGCTACCCAGATAGATAACCGCCGTCTCGCAAGAGATAACAGAACCCGGCTTACGTTCTGACTCTTTTCTCTTCTCTTGTCGTTTTTTTATTCGGGGGAAACCCCCGAATAAAAACGCCGCTATTTTTTGAACACCCAAAACTATCAATGTATTCACGCCGACAGCAAGAATTAGTCCAATTAATCAGTCGGCTAGGATTGTCAGCAGATATTCAGATCGATTGGTCATTGTTGGACATTGCACTGACTCATCCCACTATGGGGATGCCCAACTATGAGCAGCTAGAGTTTATCGGTGATGCAGTAGTCAGATTGGCTGCCTCAGAATTTTTGTGGGAGACTTATCCTGAGAAATCAGTAGGTGATTTCTCAGCAATTCGGAAAGTATTAGTTAGCGATCGCATTTTAGCCCAATTAGCCGATAGTTACGGATTCGATCGGTATCTTGCACTAGCTGCTTCAGCGGTTGGCGATCCCTCGGGACGAGTTTCGCGGATGGCAGATGCCTTTGAGGCGGTACTGGGTGCCCTATACCTGACTGCCAATAACCTCTCCCTAATTCGGCCCTGGCTAGATCCCCACTTTCAAAAATTAGCAGCAGAAATTCTCGAAGATCCGGCGCGACAGAACTATAAGGATGCACTCCAAGAGTGGACACAAGCTCACTATAAGGCATTGCCAGAGTATCGTGTCCACGAAGATCCGCTCAAGCTCGACAGGTTTCAACGTTTTATCGCCGAAGTGTGGTTCCGAGATCGCCAGCTAGGGAGAGGTACCGGACAATCCAAGAAAGCCGCCGAACAAGCTGCGGCTAAAGTCGCTTTTACTCAATTAATTCAACCGAATCGATGATTTTTTGGTTTGGATCCGTGTATTTACCGACTATTTCGACTGGAATCGCCAATATCAAAGATCGCAGCCTAAAATCCCCGTGTTTTTTACAGGTACATTTAGCTAGATGTTGTGTTTTAATTGCGGTTATTAGTTTCTGTACATTAAGATTACTAGACCGATCAAAATCGGTTGTAATGCTCAAAGACTAATTAGCTGTTTGAATCTACAACCTTGAACCAATGGACAACTCATTAGATCGTTTAGCTGGAGCACTCACTCCGCTTCAACCCCTCAAAACTGATGATCGGCAGCAGGCATTTGTGAGTATTTCGGCCATTGGGACTAGTGATAATCTTGCTCAAGATAGAGGCGTAGGATTAAGCTATACAGTTCAAACAGCGATCGATCATTGGGCTGGCAGACAAGCAATTGACTGTACACAACTTGTTAATTCTAAACTGAAGAGCAGTTCAGCCAACATCCCAGCAATTAGTATTGTCAAACCCCAATCATCTAGAGTTCAGATAACCGCATCACCTTTGCCTACCACTATTAAAAAACCTGTTAATCTTGCTCCAACGTCTCTATTAATCACTGGAATTAAATCGAGCTATGAAGCAAATTATAAACTATCGATCGATAGTGGTTTAGTATCAGATAGTAATGGCTGGAAAGATCTAGGTAAAGTAGATTTTTGGCTAACTAATGCTCAAGGAAAAAGAATTGAGCTAGCCGATGCGAATGTTTTTACAACTAAAGATCCCAATTCTGCTAAGTTTGCCTATAGTACCAACCTCACTGGAATCTTAGTTGGCAACTATAAGCTCAATGCAGTTGCCTTTGACAAAGCTGGAGCTAAAAGCAATACCTTTAGCCAATCCATCACCATCAAGCCTGTTAATCTTGCGCCAAAATCTTTGGTGATCACTGGAGTTAAGTCGAGCTACGAAGCAAATTCTAAACTATCGATCGATAGTGGTTTAGTATCAGATAGTAATGGTTGGCAAGATCTGAGTAAAGTAGATTTTTGGTTGACTAATGCTCAAGGGAAAAGAGTTGAACTAGCTGACGTAAATACGTTTGCAACGAAAGATCCGACATCTGCTAAATTCACCTATAGCACTAGCCTCAATGGCATCGCGGCTGGAACGTACAAGTTAAATGCAACTGCTTACGACAAGGCTAACTTAGCTAGCAATTCAGTTATACAATTTTTGGTAATTAAGCCGATAGTAATTAAGCCTGTGGTTGCTACTCCGGTAGTTGTTGCTCCGGTAATTGTTGCGCCAAATCCTAATAATATTGCACCACAAGAATTGATACTTCAAGGGATCAAGTCAAGATATGATCCTAATGCTAATTTAGCGATCGACTTTGGCTATGTCTCAGATCGTAACGGCTGGCAAGATATTAATAAAGTAGATTTCTGGCTCACAGATTCCCAAGGTAAGCGAATTGAGCTACCTGATGTCAATAAGTTTAACTACAACACACAAGAGTGGGCACAGTTTCAGTATAGTGCCAGCCTCAATGGAATCCCCAACGGGGACTATAAACTCAACGCGATTACTTACGACAAATCTGGTGCTGCTAGCGATCTATTTACGCAAGCTTTTGCAATTAGTCCGATCGTCAGACCCCCGCTCGATATTAGATTAGCCGATCCGTTTAACGCTTTTTCAGTTCAGCAGAAACAAGCCTTTGAGATAGCTGTAAGTAACTGGGAAAGAATCATTTCCCGCGATAAAGATATCAGCGGCATCTTTAATATCGTCGCAATCTTATCTACCAAAGATTTTGAAGGCAACAGTTATTTGGGCACCACCACAGGAGCCGAAGCATTTATCGATCCTACGATCAATAGTCGCAGCAATTTTGCCAATGAACAAGTACCTACATTCAGCCCCGTAGACATTAATGGGGTTGACTATCAGAATCGGATTAACATCAACTACTATTATTTGCAAAGCAAGCCTAGTACTGCTGATTTGGTGGTGACGCTGATGCATGAAATTGGACATGCCTTGGGGTTAGATCATGATGCCGCTGATAGCTTGATGGGAGCAATTCACACACCAGATCGCCGTTCTGTCTTGAGCGGTGGCTCTTTTGCTGGATTGGAGCAGCTAGGTTATAAAATCGATCGAAATGCTCAGATTAAATGGGCATAACCATCGATTTGATTGGAGCTTATAAGGATTTACCCTAAGTTTAGACACAAGCAAGGGCTGCTCTGGAGCAGCCCTTGCTTACTTTTTGACATTAAACAACTAGCCAAGTGTGACATCGATCAAGTACAATGATAAATTGTGTCTAAACAAATTTATTCCAATGCCGAAACTCAAAAGCCGCAAAGCAGCAGCGAAGCGTTTTCGCGCCAGCGGCACTGGTAAAATCATGCGTCGCAAGGCGTTCAAGAGCCACTTGCTCGAACACAAAAATGCCGATCGTCGTCGGAGCCTATCCAAGGCAACTGCGGTTGACGAAACTGATGTGCTCAGAGTGCGTGGGATGCTCCCATATTTGTAATTATCGCCTGCGATAACTACAGTATTTCAGACTGGTAGCTTGAGGACTGACGATAGTAAGTGTAACCACCAGCTATCCACAACGCCGTAGAGCAATTTTAATCACCAACTACATCATTTAAACTATGACTCGGGTAAAGCGCGGTAACGTGGCGCGGAAGCACCGCAATAAGATTCTCAAGTTAGCTAAAGGTTTTAGAGGTTCTCACTCTAAGCTGTACCGGATTGCTAACCAACAAGTAATGAAGGCATTACGGAATGCCTATCGCGATCGGAAGAAGAAGAAACGCGACTTCCGCCGCCTGTGGATTGCCCGGATCAACGCAGCTTCCCGTCAACACGGCATGAGCTACAGCCAACTGATCGGCAATATGAAAAAAGCAGACATCCAACTCAACCGGAAGATGCTGTCCCAAATCGCCATTCTCGATCCAGCTAGCTTTGAAGCGGTCATCAAACTCGCCGCAGCAGCAGCGTAGAAAGATCTGTAGGTTGGGTTGAACGACCGAGAAACCCAACATCCTCACATTAAATTGATGAGACTGTTGGGTTTCATCCTTCAACCCAACCTACGGATCATGAAGAATAAAGCTACATCGAATCGATTTAAGTCTTTATTCTTCGCCTTATTGCTAATAGCGAGTATCGGCAATTGGCAACAAAATGCTCAAGCTGGCACTCTAAAGCAAATCCAGCAGCGAAAGAAGTTAATCGTTGCAGTTAAAGACAATTTACCCCTACTCGGATTTCGAGATCGGGATGGTAATTTACAGGGCTTAGAAATAGATATTGCCCGTAAACTAGCCACAGAAATATTTGGCAGTCCTGAATCAGTCCAATTATTACCCGTTGCCAATCAAAATCGCCTAAAAGTGGCGATCGAAGGGAACGTCGATCTGACAATTGCCAGAGTGACAGCGACGGCAACTCGATCGAGAGTAGTAGATTTTAGTCGGTATTATTATTTAGATGGAACTGGAATCGTCACCAAGCAAGCTAGGATCAATAAAAATAGCGATCTAGCTGGCAAGAAAATCGCGGTGCTTAATAACTCAACGACGATCGCCACCCTTCAGTACATGATTCCACAGGCGCGGCTAATCGGCGTAAATAGCTATCAACAGGCTCAAGAGCTGCTCAAGACAGATAAAGTTGTGGCAGTTGCCGCAGATCGAAGTTTGCTAATTGGCTGGCGTAAAAGCGATCCTAGCTACCGCCTGTTACCCGACAGGTTATCTACAGAAGCATTGGGAATTGTGATCCCCAAAGGGATGCAATATGATTCGCTCAGGCAATTAGTAGATCGATCGATCCAGCAGTGGCAGGCCGATGGCTGGCTTCAGGGGCGAATTAAGTATTGGGGACTAGGGGAGAGTGGGAGATAGGAGAGAAATTAACACCAAGGTGTAGATGCTATTACTGCCATAACCCATTTGCTTCGTTCTCACCCACCCGCGACTCAAGTGCGGGCTAATAGCTGAAGTCCACTTAAGTGGACTTAATTCGGGTAGCCCGCGATTTATCTGCGGGTGGTTAAAGACTGATCACTTTTATTTGTGGGGGAACGCCGCTCGATCTGCTGCAATTACTTTTGCGTCTTGAAACTCTGTTACCCATGCTGCAACTTGACCATTTGCTAAAGCTTCTACGATCGCTTGAAATGGTTGTGTAGTTGAGTTTGTCGGCGAAGCCATCGGAGGATTCATCAAAAGTTGCCTAATGCATAGTGTCTTTATTATAGACGGCACACGAAAATTTAAGCGACTCTAGATGCGATCGAGATCATCGATTTGTGCGATCAAAATCTACAAGTCTTTGTGAGATTGGGTTGGAGGAATATTTATCCGTGTAATCACGGATGAAACAAGTTATTTGTTACAAGTATCCTAGTATGAGTGGACAGGTTAACAGCGACAACAATTTTTTGTCAGTTATCTAACCATACTTACTAACATTTTGGGTGTAAATAAATTGAATTAGAAATTTGTCCGGATCCGATCTAGACATCTCTGTATATTTAATTAAGTACACTAACCCCTTAAACAACATGCAAAACCTATCCGCACCTGAAGATAGATTAGCAAAGACACTTAAATTAACAAGTAGTGCTTGTGCTGTGACTGGGGGTATAATGCTTGCCGCCAATTTACCGGACATCAGTAAGTATGGATTCATATTTTTGGCACTAAGTTCTAGTCAGATGTTGATTGCTAGTCTACGGACTAAAGACACATCAATGATTATTTATGCCGGATCGCTATTTTTCTTTGTCGATTGCCTCGGTGTTTACCGCTGGATTATTCAATCGTAGTAGTTGTGACATGGAGTCACATTTACTGAAAAAGTAAGATTAGTCATAATCAAACTTGTGCCTTTAGCTTAGTCAAAATCCATCTTAGTTAGATAACTAAGGATTGTACTTTCACTGCATTTCAAACCTAACCCCGATCTTATTCTCAGAGAAATTCTATTATGATTACCAGCAATCAATCCATTTTAAGCAAAGATCTAATCAATCGGTTGTACAATATACCCAGCCTTGATCGATCTGTCGAAAAAACATGCGAACTAGCGATCAAAGATCCTAGAGCACTGTATCTATTCATGCAGCGTTATGTGCATTTCAATGGATATGCAGGTAGTCTGGTAGCACGGTTGGCAAGCTCGATTGGTTTGTCTCGTGACTTATTCAATAATTCTAATCCTGTCATTGACGAAGCAGATCGGGGTATGGAAATTGCCGCTAAAGTATTTGCGGCAACCATCGACGAACATGCCGATCAAGGTGCAAAGTACATCCCGCACCGGACATTAGCTCAAATCACGCTCAAGGCTGTTGGCGACTATGCTGGCTTGACTGAGAAAGAGCGGAATGAGTTTGCAGTGGTCCCTGATTGGATGAAAGAAGTGCTCAATGATACAGTTACTAAGTATCAAGGTGTTCCAGGTGATGCTGCTGCGTTGATTCGCGGCATGGGTTGTCATGTAGCCTCTGAAATGCTGGCGGATCGTGAGTATGCACTGATTGATAAAGTGATCAGACATGACAATCGCGGCACAGGCTTTGATGCTTTCTTACGCAGTGGTGATGGCAAAGCAAAAATCAACGGACATAACTTTAGTGCTTGGTACTGGATCGTGATTCATAGCAAACATCAAGGTGTTGGTGTTGAAGCTGAACACTCTGATTTTGCCCTGGAAGCGATCGATTTAGCCGCAGCATACAGACCAGAATCAGCTCAACAGATTCGTGAATACGCCCTCGAAGGATTCGCAGATTTTGTCGCGATTCAGCAGCGAGTATTCGCGGAAATCTCGAAAGAGTGCTCTGCGCTAAGAGTTTTAGAGCTAGTCTAATAACTTGTCAACAATAAATACTTTTACCCCTTGTCCTGCGGAGGACAGGGGGGTTTTTATTGATCGGCTAAAAATATTTTGAGACATGATGGGACAAACTATTCTAGTTGTGGGTACTCTAACTATAGAAGTGACTATTGAGATGGAAACCGATCTATCCAAAACCAAGAATGATCAATCTGTTGGCACAGATTCCAACTGAGATAATATGAGTCGATCGATTACTACAATCAACCAGTTTTCTTTTCCAGCAAGAGAACTACCCGCAAAACTCCTAGAACATATTTGTGCTGGGGACACAGGCTATTGGCAACACGAATTCGACAGGTTGGCAGACCGACAACCAACTTTTTACTGGAATCTGGGCATCGCCAATGGTCAAATTCTATATTCAGGTAATCGCGTGTGGTCAGCACAAATGCTGCTGAGGACTGCCGAGCGGTACATACCGAGTATCCGCAATGCTCCCAAAGCACAGATGGATACGCTTAGAAGTGATGTCCAGGCAGGAAATCTGAGTCCTGCCGAAGTATTTCTCATGATGAAGCAATCAAATATCATCACTGAACAGCAGCTCATTGAAGCTCTTCGCAGTAAGGTCTTGAACGATTTAGACATCTACCTATTGATGGGTAGTGGATCGGCAAAATTTATTGCTGAAGATATTAAAAATCAGTTGCCAGTTAGTGGTTTTAGTCCGATCGATTTATTAGATGAAGCCGAACAGCGGCAGTCGCAATGGACACAGTTGAGAGAACATATCCCTTCAATGAAGTTGTGCCCAGTTCTCGATCGAGATGCAATGACTAAGGCTAATTTACCCGATAGTCAGCGACAGCGGATTGAGAAAATGACTCAATCCGACAAATCTTTAAATTCGATCGCGGAAAGAATGGCTAGGGATAATCTCGAAGTT
This sequence comes from Chamaesiphon sp. OTE_78_metabat_374, assembly GCA_031385105.1. GTDB lineage: Bacteria > Cyanobacteriota > Cyanobacteriia > Cyanobacteriales > Chamaesiphonaceae > Chamaesiphon. Next base: position 11,551 of record JANNBD010000327.1, on the reverse strand, counting down.
GCTCAGATGTTTGCCAAACTCGGCAAAATTGGCTTAGTTAAGTTTCAGCCGCACCAGAAGCACACCATCGCTACTGTGATGGTGATTGATGATTCCCCAGTCCTATTGTCACAGTTCAACCATTGGGTTTCAGCTCTGGGCTACGTTGTGACTACCTGCCAGGAAGCAAAAGATGCGATCTCGGCAATTAAGAAAGCCAAGCCATCAGTGATTTTTATTGATATTAATATGCCAGAAATTTCTGGGTTTGAGCTGGTCAAGCAAATCAGGCAACAGCCAGATTTGCGGACAATTCCCCTGACGATTCTTACTGGAGAGCAAAAACTCTCTAATAAATGGCGGGCGCAGTGGAGTGGCTGTGAATTTCTGACCAAACCGCTCACATCAGCGGGGGTTAGTGATTTTCAAGTTCAGCTTGAAGAGTTGATTCCCAGGTTACTCAATCCAGCTTCAGTCAAAGTCGAAATTCACACAAACTAAGCCAAGAAACTATGAAATTTTTAATTATTGATGATAGCTCTGTAGATAGTAATGCTTTGGCTTCAATGCTCGAACAACTCGGACACAAAGTCGATCGCTGTGAGAGCGCGACAGATGCGCTGAGTACCGTTGAAACTGGTGCATATGATTCGGTCTTTCTCGATGTGGTAATGCCAGAGCAAGACGGTTATAAGTTCTTGCGGACAGTCCGGCTGAATCCGGTAACGACAAAACAGCATGTGGTATTTTGCTCCAGCAAGAAAACCCCGCTAGAAATTAATTATGGCGTGCAGCGAGCTGGTGCCAATGACTATCTGCCTAAACCAGTTAGTCCTGAAAGTATCGAACGAGTCCTTGCCAAAATTACTGCTTAGATTCACCTGCTCCCGCTCAGTGAGTGGGCAATAGAAATTCCTAACTTGCTGTTATGACCTCAACTATTAACGACTTTACCCCTACAATCGCTGAACAAACATCACTAGCGGATCGGTTTATCTTGACTCAGGTTGACCGACAAACTCTGGTATTTCCAGCAACTTGGGTCGCTGAAATTCTGCGGATCGAAAGGTCTCAGATCCTCGATTTACCATTTTATGATGACTTACTGTTGGGGGTCGCTAACTATAACGGTCAGATTACACCCTTAATTGTTGGTGCCCGCTTACTGCAAGTAGATCATTTCTCATTGCCAGAGCGATTGGTAGTGGTGCGATTGAATCAGACTGCCGATCGACTGGGGAATGTGGGGATTATTGTCGATCGAGCGATCGGTAGTAGTAGCCGCGATCAGTTGCCTGGTGAACTATTTATTACTAACAATTCTGATGACATGGTGATGATGCGATCTTTATTGGTGCCTATTCGTCTGTGGCAACCGAAATATTGGTCAGACTAGCCGCAACAGTAATTTAAACATGAACCAAGAGTTAAAACATCTTAGTTTTATGAATATTAGCTTAATTATTTATTACTAACAACTTTTATCACTATTTTCTCTTGAATCTAGATTCTAATTATGAATAGTACAAACTTGACTACCTCCGTTAATAAAAGCCAACAAATCCAGCAGTTTATTCAATCAAATTTAGTCGGAGCGATCATCGCATCCACATGTTTGAACTTAGGATTGACAGGAGCAGCAACTTGGAGCGTCTGGAATACTGCTCAAGATTTAAAAGTAACTATTGCTAAACAGAATCGGCAACAGGACTTGAACAGTAAACTCACTTATTGGGATGAAGTGCTAACGATGTCAGCACTAATGTACAGCAGTACTGGCGAATCAAAATGGGATAAACGTTACAGAGCATCTTTACCTGACTTCGATAAAATCTGGAATGAATTTATTAAAGATGCACCACCATCTCCAAAAATTGACACAGCAAATACATTCATGCTGGGAACAGAAGTTGAAGTATTCAAATTAGCAAAGCAGGGCAAGTTGAAAGATGCTTCGGCACTTCTATCTAGCCAAAAATACCAAGATCAAAAACGTATCTATGCAGCAGAAATAGCGACAATCATCGCCAAAAATCAATCTGCTGTAGATCGAGAGGTTAATGACAATCAACAAGCACTATCAGATGCAATTTTATTAGCATCGATTAGTCTGTGTCTATCAGTCGCTACTGGTCTACTAGTGACTAACACAGTTAGAAGTTATATTCGTGACCGCCAGTCATCACAAGCAGCATTACAAGCATCTCAACAAGATCTTTTGACAGTGAATTTGCGCTTGGAAAATGAAGCACTCGAACGTGAGATTCAAGAACAATCGACTCGGCACGAAAATGAACAACTGCAACAGGATATTGGTGGACTATTAGATGTAGTGAGTGAGATTGAATCTGGTAATCTAACGATTCAGGCACAAGTAAACGATCGAGCTACTGGACTGGTGAGTGATACAATCAATCGACTAATTGAATCCCTGGGTAAAACGCTCCGACAAGTATCAGTAGCTGCCAATCGCGTCGATGACAACAGTAAAATCCAAAAAGAGCTAGCCGCAACAGTTGCCCAGAGTACAGGTAAACAAACTACCGAAGTCAGTCAAATGCTGCTGCTGACCCGAAATGTCCGCCAATCAGCTCAAAATACGATGGAACAGTTGATTATCACTAATAAATCACTGGTAACACTGCAATCTTCCGTCATCGAGGGTCAGGAGACTATTTCCAGTCTCGATCAAGAGATTGATGTCTTGCAAGCAGGTAGCGATCGGATCGTCCAAGAAATCAAAACTCTGAGTGAATTTGTCGGACTAGCCGATCAGTTTGTTCAGGATCAGGGTGAAATCGTGACCCAGACTCAGATTTTGGCCTTAAACGCTTCCCTGGTAGCCGCTAGAGCAGCCGAACAGCGTGACCCCAAGCTGTTTGCCACTGTAGCGCGAGAATTTGAATCGATCGCTACCCAAGTCAGTCAACTCGCCCAACAAACAAATGAAGGTCTGGTGACGCTAGAGCAACGCAACTCCCAAATCCACAAAGTAGTGTCATCAGTAGACACAGATGTCCAGAAATTAGGTGGATTGGTAAATACCTTTACCCAGGGGGTAAAGCAAGCCAGTGACGTATTTGATACGGTTCAATCTGTGACCGAACAAGCAGTGGAGTCTGGCACTTTGGTAGCAGCAGCTAGTCAGCAGATTGTCACCGCCACAGATTCAACGACGATGGCGATCGAGTCAATCTCTGCACTCAGCCAAGAAATTTCCGCTCAATCCCAAGATGCCCAAACTCTAGGCGACCAATTAAATACGCTCTCGACAGACTTGCTCGAAAATATTCAGGTCTTCAAGCTGCCAGCACTGCCAGTAGTCGAGTCTAGCGATCGCGAACTTGCCACATCTGTTTAGTAATTCCTAATTTTTTTGCAGCTACCACCTAATATTTATGAACTCCGAACAATTCCTAGCTCCGTCACAGCTCAACTTAGCTACCCCCAAAAAAACAAATCAAGTCCAGTCATTTCTCCAAAAACATCTCATCAGCACAATCATCATTTCAACTTGTGTCAACTTGGGACTGACAGGCGCAGCAACTTGGAGTGTGTTGAATACTTCCCAACAATTGGAAATTAATGTCTCCAAGCAAGATCGCCAACAAGAGCTAAATAGTAAGGTTATTTACTTAGATGAAGTGCTCACGATGTCAGCCCTGATGTATACAAATACGGGTCAACAGGAATGGGAAAAACGCTATAGTGAGGCCGCGCCAGTTTTTGATAAATTTTTTGCTGAATTCACCAAGAACATTACTCAGTCAGCAGGCATGAAAGCAGCTAGTAAAAAGCTATTTGAAATGGAGGATGCCGCTTTTAAATTGACAAAACAGGGCAAATTAAAAGAAGCCTCATTATTACTAGTAAATTCTGAGTACAAAAGAAATAAACAAATTCAGAATGATGAATTTGATGTCTTAGCTACCAAAATTAGAACTACTTCTGAGGTTCAAATTAAAGCCGATCGACAATCACTATCAGACGCGATTCTGGTAGAACTCATCAGCCTCTGTTTATTTCTGGCAACTGGGTCATTGGTCATACTTACCGTTAGAAGCTATATTCTCGATCGCGAACAATCCCAAGCATCCCTGCAAGCATTTCAAACCGATCTGATCGGACTCAACGAACAGCTTCAACAAGAAGATAAACTACGCTCCGCTCAACAGCAGCAGATTGAAGCAGAAAGTGCGACTCTCCAGCTTGATGTTGAACACATTCTGGATGTGGTAAGTCTACTCGAAGATGGTAATTTGACCGCTCAAGCTCAAGTAAACGACAGGTCTACTGGACTGATTTCGGATACGCTCAATCGGCTGATTGAATCCTTACACCAGGTAATCACAGTAGTTGTATCTAGTGCCGATCGAGTGGTCGGTAGTGCAGAAGGACTAGAGCGGGTAGCCGTAGAAACTGCCAACCAAGCCCAAACCCAGACCCGATCGATCCAAGAAATTGAATCATTGATTGCCAAGGTCAACAGTCTCAGTGCTGACTCTCGCGATCAGGCCTTGGCCACTACAGATGCCGTCCGGTTGGCAAAAGCCGCTGTGGGCAACGGTCAACAGGAAATGAACGCAATGGCAGATGGGATTGCTGCGCTCCAACAGGCGACCGAGCAGATCGTCCGGCGGGTCGAACGTCTGAACGAATTTGTGGAACTATCGGCTCAGTTTTCCAAGGATCAAAAGAGATCGGCTGCCCTGACTCGCGTTCTGGCACTCAATGCCTCGCTACTTTCCACCCGCGCCGTCAAAGAACAAGATCCTAGTCAGTTTGCCAGCTTTGCCAATGAATTTGAAACCATTGCCGATCGAGTCAATGAACTAGCCGAAGACAACAATAGTAGTTTGGTTTCACTCCAATACCGGACTGACCAAATTCAAACCGTAACATCCGGTCTGAATCAAGATGCAACTGACATCAATCAACTTGTTCAAAAATTCACCAGTGAAATGGGCAAATCCCGTCAGGCTTTTACCAACATTCAACTTGTTACCGATCAGGTGGCGATCGTTGGCGACCAGGTAAATACTTCCAGCCAAGATATCATCCGCATGGTTGAAGAAACCCTATCGGCAATCAAATCGATCGGGATCATCGCCCAAAATACCGAGCAGAAAGCCTCGATCACCCGTGAACAGATTCATTCGATGGGCGATTTGGCTCAGAATCTGCTCCACCGCGTCGAGTTTTTCCGCTTGAACAATCACAGTGCGATTTCCACGCCAACATTCCTACCACCCGCCGACTCTACCGTCGTCAAAAATCCAGAAGCAGTTTATGCGCTGTTGCAGGCTCAAACGTAGAGATGAGTGAATAGTGAATAGTGGATCGTGGATAGCAAGCATATTGTCTCGGCGGCTCCCAACTCCTAGCTCCCAACTCCTAACTCCCAACTCCTAACTCCTAACTCCTAACTCCCAACTCACCATGAAAACTCCCGACAATTCAGCCGAAGCGCAATTGCAGCAAGAGTTGCGGGAGATGTTTCTCCTTGATACCCAGCAACAGCTAGCCGTTTATTTTGATATCGTTGTCCAACTGCAACCAGCAACCTGGACTGGTGATATTCAATCAATTTATCGGGCAATTCACACGATCAAAGGTGGTGCCGTAACGGTTGATGCGCGTAGTGTCCTAGACGCAGCAACTGCCCTAGAAGACCTGCTGTCAGACTTGCGGTATCTAGATGTAGCACCACCACTGAGTGACGGTAAGCTAGGCGAAATGCTGCTAGAAGCTGGCGAACTGCTCTCTAGCTGTCTGGAGATCTCCGAGTCTGGTCATGCTGACGATCCTGGCAATCAAAATCGCGTTCGGCAGACACTCGATCGCATCGAACATCTGCACGCCCAAGTCAAGGCGGAATACTTACCCGACTGGAATGAAATGAAGCAAGTTCATCAAGAATTTGCCGATCAGGGGTTCGATCTGGTGATTTTGGATTTGGAGATGGATCTGGCCAATTTACCCGATCGAGGTGTGGTGCCAACGCCACTGATCGAGACAGCCCAAGCGATGATCGCCCAACTGACTCACATCGGGACTGAACTAGAATTGGCTGATGGGTGGCCGATCTTGATCCAACGCTGCGATCGATTAATCACCCATCCCGATAGTCAATTGTGGCGAGGATTATGGCTGCGATATTTTGCCGCACTAAAAGCCTGCGTCAAGAATAGTGGCGAGATTAGCACGGTAGAAGTTGAACAGTTGGATGCCCTCGAATCTGCTGTCCAGAGTGCTGTGCAGGTCGATCAACCAGATTTACCAGCTTCCGTGATGGCAGTCGATTTAGAAATCTTCAGCGGTTTAGATGACTCAATTGATGACGATCTACCGGATTTACTCGATGATTTCTTTGGGGATGAAGTATTACCAACTGGTGAGATCATCGTGGAAATCGATGAATCGATCGTTCAAGTCACAGCCTCGATCGAATCATCAAACCTACCTCCAGCAAGCGATTTAGCAGACGGAGCCTTAACAGCTTTACTCGATGATTTCTTTCTCGATGACGAAATTAATCTCGATGCTGACACTGTACAGGTGGAAAGTTTTGTTGCCGATGACTTTGTTGAACTAGATGATTTTGCCGAACTAGCCAACCTAGATGAATCGGCCCTAACTGCTCTAGTCGAACATCAACCGTCGCCACTTGAATCGATCGAGCTAGCCTCCACCGATTCAGCAACCACAGAACTGACGATCTATCGAACAGATTCAACAATCGCCGCCACCGTTCCAGCCGAAGTCAAACGGGGGATCTCCATCCCTGTGCCATTGGAACGTCTGGATCGATCGGCGCAACAGGTGGTAGATACCTTGCTCACAGCCCGATCTGTGCGGAACGTCTCTCATCGGCTCCAGTCTCAACTGAGTCAGTTGAGTATCTTGACTCAGGAGAGTTCTACCTTTGTGACCAGATTGCGTCAACTCCAGGATGATTATGCCCTACTTCGCAGTCTCAATGATGATCAAGCATCCGGAAATAATGTCACCACCGAACGCTATCGCCAAGGCTATACGACGATCGTCAGATTGCTAGAAAATATCCTGCGGATGTCTGAGCTAGGCCAAGAAATCGAGACAGCTACCGATCAAAACCATCACAATCTTGAAGATCTCGATCGCAGTATCATCCGACTCAAAGATGGCATCGAAACCAGTCGTCTGGTACCGTTTCGGAACCTCACCCTCCGCGCCAAAGCCATCCTCCGCGATCTCACCAATCGCTATGACAAACCAGCCGAATTGATTGTGCAAAACGAGCAAGTAGAGCTAGATGCTGGCATCGTCCAGCAACTTGAACCAGCTTTACTTCACTTGCTCCGCAACGCCTACGATCATGGCTTGGAGTCCACTCCCCTCCGCTTGGCAGCAGGGAAACCAGCACTGGGTAAAATCTCTGTCGCGCTCCAGCGACGGGGGAATCTCTATCGGTTGGAAGTTGAAGACGATGGCGGTGGTATCAATGCCCAAGCCATCGGCGAAATTGCCAGCGCAAAGGGCTTTGCGATCGCCCAGGCTCGCACCAATAGTGAATTACTCGCCGTACTTTGTCAACCTGGGTTTAGCTCTAGCAGCAGCGTGAGCGAAGTCTCAGGGCGTGGTGTCGGCATGGATGTGGTCGTCGCCCAGCTTGCCTCAATTGGCGGTAGATTAAGCCTGGAAACTAAGATCGGATCTGGCACCAAGTTTACGATCGAAGTGCCCGCACCCCAATTATTAGTTCCCTGTGTCCTCTTTCAAGTGAGTGAACGCACGGTAGCCTTCCCTACCGAAGAAGTGCTGGAAACAGCGTTGTTAAGTTCGTTAGCTGCCAAAATGTCCGCAGACGAGCTGGTCAGCATGTGTACCTGGACACTAACTACCCCACGCGGAGATGTCGCTGGCTTTGACCTGGCAAATTACTGGCAATTTGCCCAAAGATCGCTCCCCGATACTGCCGTGTGTATTCGGACTCGTTCAGGTCACAATGGGCAAGAAATCTGGTCGATCGCCGATGACTTATTGGGTCAATCAGAGCTATTAATTAAGCCGCTTCCTAGCCCCCTGATTGCCCCAGTCGGACTACTGGGAGTCAGTCTCCAGTCCGATGGACGATTGATTTCGATCCTCGATCCGATCGCCCTGACCGCTAAACTTGCAACTAGTACCGATCAACCCGATGACTATAACTTCAGCACCCTAGCAGTAGAACAAACCAAGGCATCTGCACCAACGATCCTGATCGTTGATGATGCCGCTCTGATGCGCCGCCGCTTTGAAGCTAGTCTAAATACCTGTGGATTTATCACCCACACCTGCAACGATGGTCTAGAAGCCCTGAATTGGCTTCAAACCAATCCACTGCCAGATTTGATGATTACCGACGTAGAAATGCCCAATATGGACGGCTTTACACTGATCGATCGAGCACGTCAAAGCAGCATCAAGATCCCGATTCTGGTTGTCTCATCCCGACTATCGGAAGAATGGGGCAAGGAAGCGCGGCGACTAGGAGCTACCGACTATCTCAACAAGGGTTTCTCTACACCTGAACTGATCGAAAAAGTGAATTCGCTGTTGGGAGCATTGGTTAAGAGTTAGCATGCATAAATCTAACTTACCTGCAAGCCATTTGTAAGGGTGCCCTCAATACGTTTCGGTTAAAGCAATTTTTGTTTGAGTTTTAGTCCGCGCAGGCGGACTTTGCATCACTAGCGGTGACTTCAGTCGCTGGCTCACTGCTCCTGATCGGATTCAATCATTATGAGCATGTTCAAATTCATAGACATAAAATAAACCAATCAGTTTGTGAATGCCATAACCCACTCCGGTTAGTCCGAGCGCAATTGCTACCCGCCCAATCAACGCGATCGAAATTAGCTCTGTTTGATTCAATTGGGCAATAGATTGAGACTCCAATAAAATAGAAATCGCCAGTACCGCAATTGCCAATCCATAACTACCATTCCGCGCCCAGCGCAACCGCTTCAGAGCTGTTTGGCAATACTGACAGTTGACAGTGTGTGTATGCCAAACATCAAATAATACCCGCTTGTCTCGCTCTACGGGTGGTAGAGTGCGATCGCAATCAGGATCCCAATCCACACCGCCACCAGCTCGATATTCAAGCCACTGTCGAAAGGTGACGATCATTTTATCCTGCGGATTGGGAGTATAAACTGCATTTAACCAGCGATCTTTGGTGGCAATATTTCGCTCTTGATAATGGAGAAATACTAGATCTTGATGAAGAAACACTGATGCGAGAATGTGCCCCAACCAAGTAGGCATCGGTAGGGCAAATATCCCCAATCCTGGCGGTAATTTCCCCTGGGAATTTTTGACTAAAATCTGCGCGCCAATATGCCGACACCAGCCAGGGCGAGTCGGTGTCGCATACAGCACCAAGATTAGCTTACCCTGGTCGCTAAAAGTGGTGGTAATTTTCATCAAACAGGGTGGTTGGAAATCATGCTCGGAGCCGATAACTGGTACCTCTTCCCCCTGAGTAACTCCAAATGAAAATCCCTCTTGCGTCGAGATTTCTCTTAAGCGGGGCATATCATAGTATTTGGGGTCGCGATATCGATCGCCAACTATACCATGATGAGAAACAGGCACATGGGCAGGATCGGCGACATTTTCCATAAAATAGTCCCAGCCATAGGGCATATCCCGAATATTCCAAAATAACTTGACAATCTGGTCAGATTTTTGGTCTAGTTCAGGTATCAATCGTGGCGATTTGTGCTGACTTTCGCTTTCCCCCTTCGCACCAGGTTCTGCCCATACCCACAGCAATCCCTGAGCCGATTGAGTCGGATAAGCGATCGCACAAGACTTGGGATTAGCACGGTGTCGAGCTTCTAGCTCTGGATTCTGGGATTGGGGAATCTTGGCACAACTACCATCACCATCAAATCGCCAAGCGTGATAGGCACAGAGCAATGTCCCGTCAGCCTCGATTCTTCCTTCGGACAAGGGTGCCAACCGATGGGGGCAAGCATCGACAAAACATCGCCACTGCTGGGTTCCATCTCGCCACAACACCACATCTTTCCCCAATAGTTGAAAGGCATGGGGTTTGCGGGGATCCAAAAATTCAATTACAGCAACTGGATACCATTGCTGCGTCCATTGAAAAGTCTCAAATTCGCTCTGGTTAATTATTTCAGACTCGTCCGCAAGGATCGAAATAGCTGTCATACTCAGGGTGGTGATGCTGAATTATTTACCTCTACATTGAAACAGATTTAGCTAGGGTGGGTCAATGAGAGAATTTTTTACCCCTGCTAGGCTAGACTAAAATTACAAAATTTTATCTACAAATATTATGTCTAGACAAGCCGATCTCCGCAATCGATCACTCGCGACGATTCGCTCGTTACTCCAAACGATGATCACCCTAGCATCTGCCTCCCTCGGCTTTGTAGCAGCACTCGCTTGGAATGATGCGATCAAAGCTACTTTCAAGAAGTTTTTGGGCGAAGCCGATTCTCTAGCCGCTCTGTACACCTATGCTGTTATCGCCACATTTGCCGCTATTTTTGTCGTTGGACTGCTGAGTTGGTTTGCTAGCAAAGTCGGCGGTAGTGCTGCAATCAGTAGGGAAGTAGACGGCTAAACCTAGCATGAAGATGATCAGTATACTTCTGCTACTCTTTGACTGAAAAAACACAGCAGGCGATAGAATACTATAGGAGTACTCACAAAAGTATTATCTACGATTGAGTACTCCCATTAGCTAAATCTCACAAGTTGAACTAGGTCAGTTCAGCAAATCAAATAAGTGAAGAAAATCTTAGTTGTTGAAGACAGTCAATCTGAACGAGATCTAATTACTATTTATCTAAAGCAGAACAATTATCAAGTTATCTCCACAAATAATGCCGCAGAGGGAATGGAATTAGCGGCAAAGGAAAAGCCAGATCTAATCATTACTGACATTACAATGGAAGGAGTAAACGGATTCGAGTTTTGTCGGTTATTGAAGGTTTATCCAGACACTGAAAACATTCCGATTATTGCTTGTACCGCTCGCGATCGAGATATGGACAGATTTTGGGGACAAAAGCAGGGCATTGACGTATATATCACCAAGCCATACTCCCAAGCAGATCTCATCAATGCGATCGAATCTGTGCTGAAGCCAGATTAATCCACTTATTTGAATCGATGAATGATTCTACTAATATCAGATTAGCACATGGGTAAAAGAGAAAAACTGATCGACAGACTGACAAATAGTCCTCAGAATGCAACTTCTGCCGACATCAATAATCTACTCGCATACGAAGGATTTTATCTCGATCGAGTTACCGACACTCATCATGTTTATATCTATGCCGAAACTATTTTGGTGATTCCAATTCAGAATAGCAAAGTAAGCGCGATCTACGTTGAAAGGGTATTGGAATTGATCGAATCAGCCGACTCAGAACTAGAGGATGAGAGGGTGTCTGAAAAGTTAGGCAAGACGACGAAGGGATAAGCGAATCATGGCAATGTAGAGAAAAGCCTCAGAGGTGTCAGTCAAAATCTCATAGTCTTTGCTTAAACGACGAGACCAATT
>JANNBD010000324.1:0-4270 GCA_031385105.1 Chamaesiphon sp. OTE_78_metabat_374 | reverse complement strand
TCGTCGATAAATAGGACGATTTGTCCGGCGGAGTCGGTGACTTCCTTTAGCACCATCCGCAGCCGTTCTTCAAACTCGCCTCGAAGTTTTGCTCCAGCGATCAAGCTCCCCATATCGAGAGAAATTAATGTCCGCCCTTTGAGGGATTCGGGTACATCACCATTAACGATCCGTTGGGCTAGTCCTTCGGCAATGGCGGTTTTACCCACGCCTGGTTCACCGATCAGAATCGGATTGTTTTTCTGACGACGGGATAGGACTTGGACAACGCGGCGGATCTCTTCATCCCGCCCAATCACTGGATCCATTTTGCCTGCTCTAGCGGCTTCAGTTAGATCTCGCCCATATTTAGGTAGTGCTTCACCACTGACTTCTGGCGTTGGTGCGGGTGCGGCTTTGGTTGCTGTCGATCGAACTTGCCTAATGGCGGCTTCCAATTGAGATCGATCGAGATTGAATGGTTTTAATAATCTTCTGCCTACTCGATCGTCTTCACTCAAGGCTAATACTAAATGATCGACGGCAATAATCGGGTCTTGCCAGCTCTCTCTGGCGGCTTCAGCTCGATCGAGTAATACGTCCAATCCTCTGCCAAGATACAGGTCTACCACCTTATCCAATCGCGGCTGGCGGCTAGTAAACTCTTGCAATTGCCGCATCAAGATTTCGACATCCACCCCCAGCCGCGCCAAAATCTTGGGAGCAACATCTTGCTGCTCCAACATCGCGATTGCCACATGCTCGACTTCCAATTGCTGATTGAACGATCTTCTGGCTACATCCTGTGACTTAATGATTGCATCCCAGGCTGGTTCGGTGAATTTGGTAGGATCGGTAGGCTGCATGTCAGGGGTCTGGGGGTTAGGCTGAGTGTGTTTGCTTAGTATATCAAAGGAAGTTCTTTTTTCGGGAGGCTCAAAACTGGGGGCCTAGACGATTGTGATTTAGTGAATAGTGAATAGTGGATCGTGGATCGTTTTATGAAATAGGAACTACTTGCCAGCTAAGTTTCAGGCACTGTCTATTTTGTAAGTAACTGCACCTACTCAATATAGGTGCGATCGACTAAAAACTGATCGTAGAATTGATATTTTAGTTGATATGCTTGCTGCTCAAGCTGAAGACAGCAATCTAGGGCAGCCTCATCGGAAACTAGTTTTTGCAGGTGAACTGCCAGCTCTTGGGCATGGGTTAGCCCACCCAAAAAGCTTTCTTTACCCAGATCGGAACTGCGATTGTCATGGATCATGTGAAAGTAATAAAACTCGGATCTGATTTTGTGTCGTGATGCTCCCTTGGCTAATCGTTCGGAAATGCGTGGCCACAAGCAGGAATATTCCACTGATACAGTTACTTCTGCCCAAAACCGGAGGAAGGCAATTAGTCCCACCTGATCGTATGGTCGATCGAGACACTCGACCATGATTTGGGTGGTAGCCGTTCTCAGATGCTTGGTAGTCTGCGTCTCTGGTGTCTTTAAGATCATGTCCGCGCTAGCCCCCAAGTTGAGCAAATCTTGAAACAGCAGCTCACGGTGAGATGGCAAGGGCACACCTTTAGTATTGCGCGGATATTCCTCATTGAGAATGCCGCGCACCGTTTTTTTGATTTCTGGGTCGGTAAGGGCATCAATTACAAATTCGTAGACATTGACGATCGATAGTGACAGAAACCGTCGCTGGATCAGGATTTTGAGCAAGCCTGACCAGTCTAATCGGTCGATCTGGAGAAATAGCGGGTGAGATTTCAAGTTATCGATTAATGACATCTCAAAACTGTTGACTTTTTCGATCATTAGATGTTGTCCGTAAATAGAATTTTGAGATCGCTGCGCCAATTCCGATGGGGATCTGGATAAAATCTGCGGGCAACATGCCACATCAATTCAAAATCCTGCTGTAAGGTTTTACCGATCAGTTGATTGGCAGTATTTAGTTTTAGTTCTAACTGAAATGTATTCACTGCTAACGATCCATGTAGCAGCGGTGCAGCTAAGATATAATCACCAGCTCGGTAGATTGTCAAAGAAGGAAGTGTGTCATACAGCTTGATTTTAAGCAGCCTTTGATTGTCCACAATATTGATAATTTTTTCCAAGGTTTCCAGATTGGCAATGACACAATCACTAATATTGATCGCGTCATTGACATTACTGCGAGTGTATTTGGTGAGCACATCCTCGCGCAGTTTAGCGGCGACGGAATAGGGCCAAGCCAACAAGATTCTGACCTGGACATCGTTTTGAACACAGCGAGTCAGATGGTCAAAGTAATCATCGAGATTGGGAGCAAAGGTCTGGAGAATATCGACTCGCTTGTGCTCGCGATCGACTGATTCGATCACCCGATCGATCTCTCGACTAAATACATCTCTGGGAAACTGAGGATGAACATAGGTCAGACCAATATCAGCAAAAAAGATGTCTTTATTCTGGTAATGTAGGTACTCCTCAACGAAAAACTTGTGCAGTTGCGGCAGTTTATAACCCTTGCCATCAATTTGAAACTTCTTGTAGATGTTCTTGAGTCGTTGGGTAAAGGCTTCCTCTTCGATCGCGCCGTACATGCTGATACAGTTGGTCAGCAAATCTTGTTTGGTGTGGCAGTTAGCCTCTTCCAAGCACATTAACACTTCGATTTCTACCGCAGTTAGTTCATATTCTTGCCGTTGACAGATTGCTACTAAAAAGTTATTCCAGCTCATAAAATGTTTACTTACATCTTGCACTAAAGCATAGTTACTAGTCTTTTAGTGAATAGTGGATAGTGGATAGTCTTTAGAGGTAGATTTAGTAGCTATTTCGCTCGGTTTCTAGCTGCTGTTTTGACTGGCTCAACCATCGACTCCAAAATGTGAGCTTACACCTCGTTACACTTCCCCAATATTTACTTGGCTGGGAAATCGATTGATAATAATTGTAGCGGATATAAGTTTCAGAGACGAGATTGAGATCTAGAGTGCATAAATCAACATTGTCCGCCCAAATCAATCAATAAGAGACATACCAACTATTTAACTGAGGTAATCATCAAGATGTTATTTAGACAACTATTCGCGATCGCTGCCAGCCTAACTCTAGTCACTAGCCTGCACCAGCCACCTGTCCAAGCTCAATCAGACACTACCCCCGTAGTCGCCCAAACAAGTTCGAGTGAATCACCTGGATTACCAGGCTGGATCTGGCTGATTGGCGGCACAGTATTACTAATTGTTTTCCTGCCTAAAATTGGCTGGGTGATCGGCTTAATCTCGGTTGGTGAATCGGAAGTAGGGATTATTACCAAGAAATTCTCCAGCAAAAACCTCGCTCCAGGTAAACTCACCGCCCTCAATGGTGAAGCTGGACTCCAGGCCGACACCCTCGCCCCTGGCTGGCACTTTGGCTTTTTCCCCTGGCAGTACAGCGTCAAGAAAGAACCTGTAGTGACTATTCCCCAAGACGAGATTGGGCTGATCGTGGCTAACGATGGTAGCCAAATTCCCGCTAGTCGGATTTTAGCCAAAAGAGTAGACTGCGATAGATTTCAAGATGCGCGGACATTCCTGTTAAATGGCGGTGAGAAAGGTCGCCAGATTGATATTCTAACTACGGGTAACTACCGGATTAATACCGCTATTTTTCAGGTAATTACCTCCGTCAACTGTGCCAAATATGGGATGAGTCCAGCCGAACTGCGGCTGCACCAAATCGGCTCCGAACGAGTCGGGATTGCCACTACATTGGATGGTAAACCGATCGAGACTGGTGAAATCGCAGGTGAACCCATTCCCAACCACGATAACTATCAAGATATTCAGAAATTTATCGCTGCTGGGGGAAGACGGGGTTTGCAGGAACAAGTGATCCTGTCTGGCTCGTGGAACCTCAATCCGTGGTTTGTCCATGTCGATCAAATTGCCATGACTACCGTACCAATTGGGCATGTGGGCGTAGTAATCTCCTATGTGGGTGCATCCAACCACGATCTCAGTGGTGATGCCTTTACCCACGGCAACATCGTCAGCAAGGGCGATAAGGGAGTCTGGGTCGAACCGATCTATCCTGGTAAACACCCCCTGAATAAACAGGTAATGGAAGTCCAGCTTGTTCCCACCACCAACGTTGTCCTGAATTTCACCACGCGGTTTACAGGCAAACATGGCTATGATGCCGAACTGCAAGCTTTGAAACTGCTCTCCCACGATGGTTTTACCTTTGAGATCGAGGTCTTCCAAATCATCCACATCGGTGCTCTAGATGCGCCTAAAGTGATCTCCCGCCTCGGTTCGA
>JANNBD010000453.1:0-5046 GCA_031385105.1 Chamaesiphon sp. OTE_78_metabat_374 | reverse complement strand
CGATCCCTTCCCGAACTCGGTTGTGAAACGCTCGCACGGCGACGATAGTTGGGGGGTTGCCCCCTGTCAAAATAGCTCGATGCCAAGCTTAATCTTCTAAAATGAGCAAGTAACTAATAGAGTTACTTGCTCATTTTCGTTATATTTTACTGAACCAGGCCTAAAAGTTCGCAGAAACACCAGCTCTAAAAGTTCTACCTGGGCTGTAGATCCGATTTACTTTCTCGTATTGAATATCAGCAAGATTATCAATATAAAAATTTAGTCCGATGTTCCCGCTAATCGGCACTCGCGCACTGAGATCGAAATCGAGGAAAGATGGGACAAAACTGGTGCTTGCTTGCCCAGAGTTGACAAAGAAAGTTCGGCGGGTGCCACCATTGTAATTGGTGGAGAGATTGACTTCCCAACCTTTGCTAGCATATCCTAAGCCTACTTGAGCGACAGAAAAAGGTAGTTGCGATAATTGCAATCCCCGCTCGGCACCTGTCTGAATTTTGGCATCAGTGTAAGTGTAGTTGAGGAAAGTAGATAATTGGGGCGTTAGTTGTTGTTTAAAGCCAATTTCTAGACCATTCGTAGCTACCTGTCCGATATTTGTCCATTGGGTGACTGTGGGACTGACTGGTTGTGTCGCAATCCGGTTGTTTAGACTGCTGCCAAAGTAAGTAACTGTACCTGTAGATGTGGGACTAAAGGCTAAGTCTACTCCGGCTGTCCAAGTTGCACCTGTTTCTGGTTTGAGGTTGGGATTGGGAAACCAGCCGTGGACGGTATCGTAAAGATATAGTTGATCTAGTCCAGGATTGCGTTGTGCGCCTGTTGCCGATGCACGGAGCGCAATATTCGGGGAAATTTCCCAGCGGGAGCCAAGACTGGGATTGAGATAGCTACCAAACTGACTATTAAAATTCTGGCGAACGCCCAAATCTACGGCAACTTGATTATTAACTTTCCAGGTATTGACAGCAAATAAAGCCGTATTCGAGACGTTGCGATTTTCGACTTCATTAAAGGCAATCCGAGCAGGAACTGTGCTAGTTGAGGTGCCATTGAGTTGACGATTTTGGAGTTCACCGCCCCAGCGGAGGGTATTAGTTGCTGAAGTTTTCCAGGTATGATCTACTCTTCCAGTGATGGCTTTAATATCGAGTGTGCCTGTGCGATTATTGGCACCGCTAGGACCAAACGTTTCAAAATAATCTTGAGTATAACCGATGGTTGTCTTGAGTGTTGAAGTTTGGTCTGGAGCTAATTGAGATCGCCAATTTAAGCCTAAATTGAGGTTGTCGTGGTTTAATCTGTCGCGTTGAAATGGAAATCCGAAGTAGACTAAACCCCGCCGACTGGTAATTTTTGTTACGTCGAAATCGAGCTGATTTTGATCGTCAAGTTCGGTAGAAATATTCCCTGAATAGCTAGTAGTATCAGTATCGGCATTAGTAAGTTTGCCCGTAACTGGATCGCGATTGGCTGCACCAACGGGGACGCTGTAGTTACTATCGAGCCGATATTTTTCGATCCCAATTCGATAGTTTAATTGGCGCGTACCACCAGTATAACTCCCTCGATAATTCTGAAGCCCGTAAGAGCCTAACTCTGCCGACACATTGGTTTGAGGAGTACCCTGATAAGTCTTGGTGATGATATTAACCACCCCACCAAAGGTTTCGGAACCGTAGAGAATATTGCTCGCACCACTGGATAATTCGATTCGATTGATCGCATCTGCCGGAATACTATTTAGATCCGTGGCTCCGTGGTAAGTGTTAATTGTATTAGAAATCGGCCGACCATTGAGCAAGATCGTAAATTGGTTGATTGATGCACCGCGATAGTAAGTTCCGGTGTGAATATCTGCGCCATAACCGGAATTATTAATTGCAAATCCAGGTAAATTATTTAAGACATCTGCGACATTTTTTGATCCTTGTCGATCGATCTGCTGACTATCGATCGTATAGACTGGTGTGGATTTTGGTAGATCTAATTTTCTATTGCCAGTAACATTGATTTCGAGTTCGGATTCGGGAGCAATCGGCGATATTGGAGCTGCATTTAGATAATTTGCTATGGAGAGATTTGCACTGACGATCGTTAGCCAGCTAATCAATAATTTAACTGAAGTAGTGGCGATCTGATTAGTTTGTCGATTCAAGTTATTTACACCATGCTGAAAGTTTGAGAACTTACACTAAAACTCACAGCAGTTTCGATCTGAGTGGATTAAGTCTTGAAAATAATCTTCAGTGGAAGGAGAAATATTGTCAAAAGACAGACTGTCAAACACCTAAACCAACCGATCGCGTTAATCTAAGAGGAAAGATTATCAGAAACCCATCATAAAGATCTATCAACTATTAACTAATTTTCATGGCGCCCCTCCCCAATTATCGTCCCCAGAATCTCTCACTAGGGCCATTAGAGACTGAAGTTCTCAAACTGGTGTGGGAACTAGAATCAGCGACAGTCAAAGATATCCACGACAAAATTCTGAGCAACCCCGATCGAGAATTAGCCTATACTTCAGTCACAACGGTACTCAATCGCTTGACTCAAAAAGGTTGGTTGGAGTGCGATAAACAGGGTCGCAGCTTTGTTTGGTACCCATTGCTCTCAGCCGCCGAAGCACAGGCAATTCAAGCCTACGAGCAGCTACAACAGTTTTTGGCAGTGGGAAACCCTGATGTAGTTGCTGCTTTTGCCGATAGTTTGGATCGAGCCAGCATCGAACAAATCGCCGCGATCTCCCAAAGATTGCAGGCAATCCGCAAAGCGCAGGAGGAACAGTAATGCACCTAGTCGTACTACTAGCTATTTTCGCCCTAGCTTGGGGACTCCGCTGCAATTGGACTGTGAACCATCAGGCTACTTGGAGCCAGCGGTGGGATCGGACAGTCTCGATCTTTTTATTGTCGCCACTATTGCTATTTACTACTTCGATTTCGATCGTTTGGATGGGGCCACATGGCAGAATGGTATGGGTGGGAAATGACTGGTTCAGCCATGCGGTGGCGATCGGATTTTTGGGATTTGCGGGGCTTTATTTGCTGAAACTAACCAGCTCTGGTTGGCGGCTACTCCAGCAGGTTCGCACTTATCCGACAACTCAACTCGGTGGTAAAAAGACTAGAATTCTCGACTTGCCTACTCCCTACATTGCCCAAATCGGCTTTTGGCAGCCTGAATTAGTCGTCACCCAGGGTTTGTTAGATCATCTCGGAATTGAACATCTAGGAGCGGTACTCGCCCACGAACAAGCGCATTATCGGTATCGGGATACTTATTGTTTTTTCTGGTTAGGGTGGATTCGCCAGATTACTACTTGGCTGCCACAGACAGAAGCGATGTGGCAAGAATTATTAGTGTTGCGAGAGCTGCGGGCAGATCGCTGGGCATCTCGCCAAACAGATCCACTTTTAGTTGCCGAAGCCCTATTATTAGTCGTTCAATCCGCCTCTATTTTTACGGAAAGCTTTTGTACGGCGTTTAGTCAAGTCGCACCAGTAGATCGGCTCAACCAGCGGATTGATGCACTGTTGGCGATCGCGCAACCGACACTCGATCCGCTAATTTCAGAGCGACAGCCGCCACCGGATCTGTATCACTGGCTATGGTTACTAGTTGCCTTTGTCCCATTACTAGCTGTACCTTTTCATAAGTAAGTAGCTATGCGATCGAGTTACATGTTTATTAATGTTTATTAATCTTGATTCAGTCAAGTTGACTCAGATGAAGAACGATCGATCTAGACATTAGCCTAAGTATGATCCCAATCTGGCTTAATCGATTTGCGACTATTGAGAAAACGATCGATCGACATCGCCGCAATACAGCCATCTCCAGCAGCCACAACTGCCTGTTTAAATGGCGTATTCCGAATATCCCCAATCGCCCAAACCCCCTCTATATTCGTCGCCATCAGCTCATTTACCTTAATCCCACCATCGGCATTTACATCCACCTGACCCCCAACAAAATCGGTAATTGGTTTGGAACCGCTTTGATAAATAAACGCTCCTTCTACGGGCAGCAATTGGCTCTCTGCTTGTCCTTTGGGCTTGACTTGCACCCCCGTAACTCCCGCTTCATTACCTTCAATTAATGTCAGACGAGTTTTACTCCAATGTTTGATATTAGGCATCTTCAATAAATCTTGCGCCACTACATCATCAGCCACCGGATCTTTAACCGTTACCCAATGTACCGTCGAGGCAAACTTAGTCAATACTTGAGCTTCTTCGATCGCTTCATGATTATTACCAACCACCACAACTTCCCGCTGTCGATAAAATGCTGCATCGCAGGTAGCACAATAGCTAACCCCACGTCCCAAAAATTCTGCTTCACCTGGAAACGAGGCCACTCGCCCCATTGCGCCAGTGGCTAAGACTAGTGTCTTGCCGACAAAGGTACCTTCGGGAGTATAAACTTTCTTGAGTGGTCCTTCAACATCAATTCCGAACACTTGAGCGCGTTGATAAGTCGTGCCGAAAGAGATCGCTTGTTCTCGCATCACATCGAGCAACTCTTCCCCACTCACATCTCCCGCAACACCTGGATAATTGGCGATTTTGTGGGTAATTGCCAAAGCACCTACCGCCGGATTTTTGTCTAAAATAACGGTTTTCAGATCGGCACGGGATGTATACAGCGCACAGGTACAACCTGCTGGGCCACCCCCAATAATGACGACATCAAACTCGTATGTTTCCAAAATGCCAAACCTCAAAGTGCGTTGAATAATTATTGGGACTGCCCACTCTAACTATACATCTGGATTGCCTCAGTTAACTGATAATTAATCTTATAAGTTACTAAATTTTTAATCCAGTGTGTTGAAAATTTTAAATCGACGGATAGTTGAAAAATCTAGTTGGCTGAGGTTACTTTTTCACAATCATCAGTCATTTGTGCTCAATCTCAAAAAGTTAAGTAGGAAGTAGGATAGAACAAAATGATGAATACAATAAAAGCGATGCTTTTCTTCCGTGCTAAAATTCAAAGTAGGGGCAATTCATGAATTGCCCCTACTTTGAATTTTAG
>JANNBD010000425.1:0-7854 GCA_031385105.1 Chamaesiphon sp. OTE_78_metabat_374 | reverse complement strand
GCTTGTGGCGGGTTGATGGGAAGGTACCTGAACTCTTTGACACCATCGAAACTGGCTCTTGGGTATATCGATTGGTTTGGAGTCCCACCTCCAATCATCTGGCGTTTAATCTGGGTAAATCCGTCCAGGTTTGGGATGCAGATCGATCGGAAGTAGCCACAAATTTACCAGGGGCAGCTACTCCTCAAGATCTGCGCTGGTCGCCCGATGGCAACCATTTAGCAGTCGCCACTAAGAATGATATTCACATTTGGAATAGCCACAACTGGGACGCTAGGCTGTATCAGTGGGAACTAAACTCTCCCGCCAGTACCCTCGCTTGGTCGCCAGATGGGGCATATTTAGCGGTTGCAATTCACGATCATAGTGTCGGCGTATTGGATTGGTCGAAAGCAAGATGCCTTGAGGAGGAGCCAGTTGATGAAGCCGATCTCCCTACTCGCATGAGTGGTTTTCCTGGCAAGATTCGCCACTTAGCCTGGGCAGATCTACCCACTGGTGACAATTTTCCGCCGTTTCTCGCCGCCTCTACCCGCGAAGTAGTGACGATGTGGGTAAAATCTCCATTAGATTGGGAAAGCTGGGTACTTGAACTCAGCAGTGGCAATGTGATCGACGTGGCATTTCAGCCCCAAAGTGGCGTGTTGGCATCCCTCGCCGAAGATGGCTGGATCGTCCTCTGGCAAGGGGCGATGGAGGCAGTGCAGGTGCTGGATGGGGCAGAAGAGGGTTTCTGCTGTCTAGCTTGGCATCCCACGGGCTGTCGGTTGGCAGCAGGGGGGCGGCGGGGTGAGTTATTTGTCTGGTCAGTTTGTGGGTGAGATTAGGGTTGGAAATTTCAGCCCCAAACCGTTCACCGATCATAAATTCTCAACAGTTTAAGCGCAGTTTTTCATTCGGGCTAAATCTAACACCATTTCATCGATCGCGTCAGTCATCACCCTGCCCGATAATCCCGACTGATTAAGCATGATACTAAAGACGATCTTGCCATAATTAGCATTGTCTAGATAGCCAGAGAGCGTTTTTACTCCCTTGAGCGTTCCGGTTTTAGCATGGACTTTCCCCTCAAGAAAAGGGTCTGTCATGCGGTTACTCAATGTGCCATTCATTCCGGCAATCGACAGCGAATCGTAGAAAATTTTATTTCCAGGCGTGCCATTCATACCTCTGAGCAGATTGACAAAGGTGATCGGTTCCGCTCGATTGCTGCGGGATAAACCCGAACCATCCACCTGTTTATAAGTGTCAGGGCTGACTCCCAAGGAAGCAATTTCTGTTTTGATGGCTTGGACTCCACCCATCCGGCTCAGTAATTTATTTGCTTGTTTGTTGTTGCTGTCGCGGTTAACCAAACCAATCGATCTCAGCCATTCGTCTAGATCTGTCGGTTGTAGTTTAGGGACATTTTGCACCGCTGCGGCGGTAGTTAGGAGTTTGATATTGGAAGCAGGGATGAGTGATAGCTCTGGATTATGCTCGTATAATGTCTGTCCGGTAGCGAGGGATTGAACCAGTACGCCCCAGTCCCCTTTCTCAAAGGTCGGCGCGTTGATGATCGGATCCAATACTGAGTTGAGATTACTAGAGCAAATATTGGGGCTATTGGCAATCTGAGTTTGTTTTACCTGGCTCAGTGGCGGCTTTAGGGCTGATGCGGCCCGATCTAGCGTCAATGAACTGGTCGCGATCACAATGGCTACAAAAGCTGAGATCGATCGGTAGATGTAATGTTTAATCTTTTGATTGAGGCGCATTCGTGAGTCTTGACCTTACTAATTAGAGCAACCTTAAAGAATAGTTCCCTTATTTAAAGAAATATGAACTTATCTTACAGGGTATTGAGCCATCAGCCAAGACCATAACATGAGAATAATCAATCTTATGTGATTTTTCAATTTTGGTTCTATAACGCCATAAATCAAGCTACAGAGCCAATCATTTCCCACTCAAGAAATAAACATTTTTGATTCACCATTCACTCCTCCCCTAGATGCCTAATTTGTCATAGAGGAGGGAATAGGTTAGTTGCACTATGGCGTTACTTGCCAAATCCAATCCCTGTTGCCAAACATTTGGTAAAGTCCGCTCGTAGCTTCGCCTCATCGAGATCGCGCCCGATAAAGACTAACTCATTTTTCCGCTGTTCATCAGCCCGCCACTCGCGATCTGGTTGACCATCAAAGATCATATGTACACCTTGAAAGACAAAGCGGTTGTTTTGGCCGTGAATGTTTAGAATTCCTTTCATCCGAAAGATATTGGGGCCTTGATTTGGTAACAGATCGCTCAACCAATCATTAATTTTGTTAATGTCCATCGCACCAGCTAGAACTAATGCTACCGATTTGACAGATTCGTCATGAACGTGAGCTTCTTCGCCCAAGAAATCAGGATCGATTGTGAGCGCGTGAGATAAATCGAAGCCACCAACTGCTAGAACTGCATCCATATTTACCTGGGCATTTTCAGTTCGGTGAATTTTTGCCATCGCATTCATACTGCGAATTTTGCGTTCTAGTTCGTCTAATTCAGCAGCAGTAACTAGATCGGTTTTATTGATCAAAATTGTATCGGCAAATGCAATTTGCTCTTGCGCTTCATCTGCATCCCAGTGGAGTTTGATGTGCTTGGCATCTACCACTGTTACTACCGCGTCTAAGTGAGTATGCCGTTGAACATCTTCATCGACAAAAAAGGTTTGAATTACAGGGGCAGGATCGGCGAGTCCAGTTGTTTCGATCACTAAATGGTCAAATTTATCGCGTCGCCGCATCAGTTTATCGATGATTCGCACCAAATCACCGCGCACTGTACAGCAAATACAGCCATTATTCATCTCGAAAATCTCTTCATCGGTACTAACAACCAATTGATTGTCGATGCCAATTTCGCCAAATTCATTCACGATTACAGCTACTTTCTTCCCATGCTCATAAGTCAGGATGTGATTGAGCAATGTGGTTTTTCCTGCGCCCAAATATCCAGTCAGGACGGTAACTGGAACGGTTGGGCTGGATAAACTATCCTTAGTGTTGACCATCAGTATTTTATCCTTGTAAAGTAATTTTAATTTATAACGATAATGATTATCATCGTATCACAACTTCACTGATTCAGAAATTGGCTAATGATGATGTGACTGCAATCTCTTGACGGTCATCTGGCTTTAGTTAATTGTGATGCCCACTTGGGCTGAAGCTACTCTACAACCATTGCAATCACAACTAAGGTTACGATCCTTTACTTGTTTTTGCCGATCTAACAATGCTTGATGCATTGATTTTTTGTCGAATTTAGGTGTCTCCACTGCTTGGACTTTCCATTCAGTTGGCATCTCGGCTGTCTGTGGCTGAGGTTGAAATATATCAGTCGGTAAGTTTGCTATCCCCAGCCCAACAGATCCAGGGATAGCGAGCAATAGCAATTTAGGAGATAGCTGAATTGATTTCATAGAATTAGCCTGGATTTGGAATAATTGGTCGGGCTATGTCTGAGTTTACATCTATGTTGAGTATCGATCCAAGTATGCTGTTTACTCTAGGTAAGTAGATCGGCGTAATTAAGTATAAGATTTTGCGCCGATCTATTTCAAGTAAATTTTCTAGTGGTAGCCACTATCTCGGATGTTTTACCATCAATTTTTGAACCTCCTCGGCATGATAGGAGCTACGGGTCAGAGGAGTAGATACTACTTGCAAGAAGCCAATCTCTTCGCCGTAAACGCGCCAAGCATCGAATTGCAGCGGTGTGACAAATCCGGCTACGGCTAGATGTTTCGCCGATGGCTGGAGGTATTGACCGATCGTGATGATATCGCAATCTACGGCTCTGAGATCCCGCATGGTTTGACGAACTTCCTCATCAGTTTCGCCAAGTCCAACCATAATCCCTGATTTAGTATAGACACTAGGAGTATAGGCACGCGATCGAGCGATCACTTCCAAAGAACGCTGATAGTCACCCTGAGGCCGAACGCGGCGGTAAAGCCTGGGAATAGTTTCGGTATTGTGGTTGAGCACGTCTGGAGCTGCGTCCAAAATCGTCTCCAAGGCCTGCCAATTGGCACATAGGTCAGGAATCAATACTTCGATCGTTGTCTGGGGTGAGAGGGTGCGTACGTGCTGAATACAGGATACAAATTGACTAGCACCCCCATCAGGTAAATCATCCCGATTGACAGAAGTGATCACGACATGCTTGAGCTTGAGTCGCTTCACCGCTTCAGCTAGCCGCAATGGTTCGCTAGCTTCTAAAGCTTGAGGCTTCTTCTCGAAGTCGATATCACAGTAGGGACAAGCACGAGTACAGGCAGGCCCCATAATCAGAAATGTGGCAGTTCCAGCACTGAAGCACTCGCCAATATTCGGACAGGAAGCTTCTTCACAGACAGTATTGAGCTGCAAATCGCGGAGGATGTCTTTGACATTACCGACTCGTTCCCATTGCGGTGCTTTGACCCGCAACCATTCTGGTTTGACTGTCATAGGAATTGAAATGTATTCACAGGCCTATTATTCTAACAAATTCCACAGGGGATTTTTGCCAAGTTAAAGCACTTTTCACCACAGTTCACTATCCACTATCCACTATCCACTATCCACCGTCTTACTTTTTGAGCTTAATTTCACTTTTGGGCGTAAATAGATCGGTGCGAGTGTCCAGAAAGTTCTTAATCTTACTGGTTAGTCGTCCTTGAGTTTTCTGAATTTCAAATTTACGCAAGAAAGCTCCATAAGTTCTGAGCTTGATTGCTGAGTTTTGATTCATGTCGCGTTTACGATCTTGTTTTTTGCGATTGCCAAAAAATTCGCGATCTTGACCGATAATTAGTAAGCCATGCACACGAGCGGGATCGACCTCTTCAGCCAATTGGTTATTGATTAAAATCCTTGGCAGATTGGTGGTGCAATAATTTAATCGATCGAATGATAATTTAGCTACTGTCGTCAGTTGGAGACTATCATCCCAAGTCTGATCTTGAGGCCCAGCACAGACAATTGCATACCAACTCATGCCTTTGGTGGCATGGTAGCAGGCACAAATATAATCAGGGCGATTGTCTTGATTGACAATTAGGCTAGTTGATAGAAAATAAATCTTGTGATAGTCAATATAAGCATGTCTAAGCAGGTGAGCACAAACAGAAACATTGCGATCGAAGATGCCGTGAATTTCACCAACTTTACTATCAATACTAATTTTGTCAACCAGTCTAGCAATTTCTTGATTGCTAACGCGATCGGGATTTACTTGAAATGGTTGCAGGTGTTTTAAAGACATTTTTAACTCAATTGACAGTTATTTTTGATAATTATCGGCAGTTATACTCACAACCTCAGTGTACCCAGGATTCGATCGACTATTGGAGTATGCGGCACTCATGCTAAATAAATTCATGCAGTTGCAGCATAGTCACAGCGATAATTAAACGGGCAATATCGGCAATGGCGACCAGGATGAGCCGGGAATAATTGATCAAAACAAGCTGGATCTGATTGATAATCTTGCAGTTGTTGGTGATGTAACTTAGCGATTTGGGCTAATTTATCGGCAACTTGAGTCAGTCTTGAAGCTGTGGCAGTAATTAGGGGCGAGCTAGTCATTGTCTCCAGATTATAGAAAGAAGCAACCACATTGCGATCGGGATAAAGATAGCTGCAAGCTAAAATATATACCTCTGCTTGGCGCAAATCAGGATCGGCTACTCCAGTTTTAAAGTCGATGATTTGAAGCTGAAGATCTGGCGATTGAACAATACAGTCAAAAGCGGCAAATAGCTGGAAACTGTAATTATCAACCTTGATTTCGATCGGTTGAGGCAGTTGTTCATCACCCCGATTTAATACGATGATATCCTGCCCTACTAGGAATGGCGATGCTTGATATTGCTGAATGATTTGGATCACTCGATCGCGCACCACCGCGATTTCGTAATATAGATATAACCTGTCCGCCACCCGTTCACACCCGCGTGGATGCTTCAACCACAGTGGATTTTGATGAAATTCATATACGGCTTGCTGCGCTAATTTGCCCACTTTTTGCCAAATGGTTTCCTGAACTGGCAATTCTTGCGCTGCTAGGCTAGATGACTTCGCCTGCGTCCACCGAAACCCGCGCTGCATCTGACAGTGAGTATCCTCCCAGCCTAAAGCTGGCTCAAATTGCGACCATAGTTGATAGCTGGCGAAGTTGGGGATGGGGTTTGGGGGGATGGGGATGGGGATGGGGAGACTGGGAGACGGGGAGACTGGGGGACTGGGTGAATTAATATTAGCTGACCATTAATTCTCAACTCTCAATTCTCAACTATTCCTCACTAGATCTGCGACGACGACGGGAACGGCGGGGAGTTTCTTCTGAGCTGCTGCTAGATGCTTCGGAGCGGCGACGACGTGGGCTTTCCTCGGAGCTGCTGGATGCTTCGGAGCGGCGACGGCGACGACGTGGGCGATCATCTGAGCTGTTATCACTACTTCTCTCACGATCTTTGTCTGTTGCTGGTACAGCCAATGTACGTTGATAACGAGGGCGGATGGGGTCGAGTTTGAGTTCTGGTTTGCGTCCGCTGAGATCGTCGGGACGCGGGGGGAAATTCTCGGCGGGGAAATCTTTGACCGCAGTTTTCATAAATCTTGACCAGGCGTAGGCTGCGGTGCTACTGGCATTTCCAGTGGGGCGGTTGTTGTCGTTGCCGAGCCAGACTCCAGTGACTAGCTGGGGGACAAAACCGATGAACCAGAGGTCGCGTTCTTTGTCTGTGGTACCAGTTTTTCCGGCGACAGGGCGACCGATTTGGGCGGAGGTTGCTGTGCCCTCATTGACGACTCCACGCATCATCCAGGTCATAATCGCGTTGGTGTCTGGTTCAAATACTCTGCCTGGTTCGGGTTTGTTTTGGTACAGCACTTCACCTTTTTGGTTAACCACTCTGGTGATGCCATGAACGGGATTGTGGATACCGCGATTGGCAAAGGTGGTGTACGCGCTGGTAATTTCGAGTAAGTTGACTTCTAGTCCACCTAAGGCGAGGGAATAGTATGGTTCGAGTTTGGAGTCGATGCCCATTTTCTTGGCGTTGTCAATTACTGGCTGCCAGCCAGTGTCAATCAGGATTTTGATCGCGATGATGTTGACTGAATTAATCAGGGCAGTATGCATCGAAATTTGACCTTTGAAGCCTTTCCCCGCATTTTTGGGTTTGTAGCCATCGACATCAAAAGGGGCATCGAGATAGGACTTA
The DNA here is from genome assembly GCA_031385105.1 of Chamaesiphon sp. OTE_78_metabat_374. GTDB lineage: Bacteria > Cyanobacteriota > Cyanobacteriia > Cyanobacteriales > Chamaesiphonaceae > Chamaesiphon. The sequence goes on along the minus strand of JANNBD010000425.1, from coordinate 608 downwards.
TTCGGGCTGATGCCACCCGCAATCGCTGTAGCATAAACGATCGGCTTGAAGGTCGATCCAGGTTGACGTTTGGCTTGGGTGACGCGGTTGAATTGATGGGTTTCAAAGTCGGTGCCCCCAACCATCGATTTGATGCCGCCTGTGCGGGGGTCAATGCTGACCATTGCCGCTTGCCCGAAGGAGCCGCGATTGCTCCGCACTGTGGAGTTGACTACTTCTTCGGCTTTAGTTTGCCACTCTGGATTGAGAGTAGTTTCGACAGTTAAACCACCGTCCTTAATTGCTTTGGCAGAGATGCGTTCGGGGAGTTCTTGCTCGATATATTTGGTGAAGTAGCGGGCTTGCTGTTCTTCCCGTTTCATCGGGCTGCGTTTGGGTTTGAGCGGTTCGGCCTTGGCTGTTTTAGCTTCCGCTGCTGTAATAAATTTAGCCTCCAGCATTCGATCGAGCACCAAATTTCGACGTTTCTGGGCAAAATCGGGATTGACAAATGGTGAATATTTATTGGGTGCAGGCGGCATCGCGGCTAGGGTTGCCATTTCTGCCAGACTGAGCTGGTCTACGGTTTTGCTAAAATATACACAAGCGGAATCAGCGACTCCATAGGT
>JANNBD010000384.1:0-3015 GCA_031385105.1 Chamaesiphon sp. OTE_78_metabat_374 | reverse complement strand
CATCACGCTGTAACCGTCCATAACCGCTTCGATCGCCTTCGTAGGATCGATTTCAGTTACGATCACGTTTGCACCCATGCCACGGGCACGCATGGCGGTACCTTTACCACACCAGCCGTAACCAGCAACCACGATGGTTTTACCAGCGAGGAGGATGTTGGTAGCGCGGACGATACCGTCTAAGGTAGATTGACCAGTACCATAACGGTTGTCAAAGAAATGCTTGGTGTCTGCGTCGTTGACGTTGACAGCAGGGAAGGTGAGTACGCCAGCTTTGAACATTGCTTCAAGGCGGACAATACCTGTAGTGGTTTCTTCGGTAGTACCGATGAGTTCACTCAGTTGAGATTGACGCTCTTGCACCATAGTGGCAACTACGTCACAACCATCGTCAACGATGATGTTTGGACGGTGATCTAGAGCGGTTTGAACGTGACGTTTGTAAGTAGCTTCGTCTTCACCACGGAAAGCGAAAACAGGGATGCCATAATCCACAACTAAACTAGCTGCGACATCATCCTGAGTGGAGAGGGGGTTACTAGCAATCAAGATTGCATCAGCACCAGCGGCTTTGATCGCGATCGCCAAGTGAGCAGTTTCAGTGGTAATGTGGCAACAAGCAACCACACGAATACCAGCCAAAGGTTTTTCTGCTGCAAACCGATCCCGAATCTGACGCAGCACAGGCATTTCACGTCCTGCCCATTCGATCCGTTGTTTACCCTGAGACGCGAGGGAGAGGTCTTTTACTTCGTGCTTAATTGCAGTCGGTGTTCTTTCAGTTGCGATTGTCATAGATTGGTGTTTTGATAAAATTTACATCATCTTTCCTTAGGGTACAGGAAATGTCAGTTTTTATCACTCCGCATGGTTGATTTGGCTGAGATCGCATTCTATACAGTGGCGATTGGACAGATACCAAAAGAGCTAGTTGTACCAAAATAGTCCCAATCTCGCTATGCTGATCGATACAGCCATTTCACTGTAAACGTTTCAACTTTAGTACTAATCCTGACTGTAGGCATCCATCCGCAGGCAAGAACAGACCAAATTCCTGTCGCCATAAGCTCGATCTATCCGTCCTACCACTGGCCAGAACTTATAATCCTGCAACCCAGACACAGGGAACACCGCTTGCTCACGACTGTAGGGGCGATCCCAATTAGGATCGACGATCGTGTGGGGCGCATTTTTTAGGGCGTTGTTTTGTTTGTCCATATTGCCGATTTCGATTTCACGGATTTCTTCGTGGATGGCGATCATCTTTGCGGTCGGGTAATATCGCTACCTTCTTGTAGATCGATCGAAAGCGGACTTCATTAACAGCAGTGAAGATGACCGATCGATAAAAGTTTTGGTGACAATATTCTAAAAATGTAAATAATCCAGTTCTGAGAAATTGACTGACAGCATTAGAAATCAAGGTTCCTTCTAAATCTAGTGCGATCGTCAGTTTATTTTGAGTCTCTTTATTCAACTAATATCACCAATTTTGAATATTTAGTAAAGTTGCGGCAATATTCAAAGTAGGGCATCACTTTTTAATAGCGTGAGTAAATCGTGCTCTTGTGGTGGGTTAGCGAAAATTTGCTTTGCTGTCAAACCTTTTTTATCAATTGGATAGGCAATCTCTAAATGAAACCGCCGATATAAACCACTTCTTTGCAAATCTAGCAGTGGGCTATCGATTTTGAGTAGTTCACGATTTTCATCAAAATCGAAATCACCAGCTTTAGCAACGTAGTCAGCATAGCCTTCAATTAACCAGTGAGGATATTTAAGCTTGAGTGGTCGATCAAATTGAAGGAATTCAATAACGTGTGTTCCTTCGTGAGCGATAACATAGGAGAGAGGTCGTTGAAGGAGATCGGGAATCGGCTTGGAATCAGGAGCGTAGAAGCGATTGGTGGCTATATCTGATTCACGGACGTAAATGTTGTGTGTCAATACATCAGTGTTTGCAGCACTCTGGTCATCAAATGCGTGAATCCACAGTCTCCATGAATCATTACAGAAGAAGATGTTGAGTTTCTGATTCGTTTTATACAGAGCGGAAGTGTGCAGCCTTCGAGTTGAATCATCTAGCACTTGGTTAATTTGTGGCGGGATAGTTCTATCTGACCAAACTTCATAGTTTTGGTAAGTGATATGGTTAGAAAACATCAGCGGGGGAAATGCCACCATTCCCAAGTATGCAATCACTGTCAATGCGACAGCAATTGCTAATAGTTTGATGTATTTTATTACTGTATGCCTTCGGCGAAAAGGTTTTTGTTTTCGGTTCATGTCGATAATCTTCTAATTCTTAAATCCACACGTAAGTCCAACACTCGCTTACCCAGTAACTTGTGAATGTTGGGTTTCGATACCGAGTAAATCGATCGTTTCCTGGGTCTCCAATACTTGGATTGCAGGGATTTTTAGGTGAGGGAAATCCTCTGAAAATTCAGTTAAACCATCTTCATCTTTTAGGTAGTCAAATAGAGTTTGGAGCGGCACACGAGTACCGATAAATACTGGTACACCCAACATAATATCTGGATCGGTATGTACGATCGATCGGTTGCAAAGCGTCTCAGCCAGAGCATCACTAATAGTTTGCTGCATGTCCATTTTACTTAGCTCGTAATGGATTATTTATCAGGGTAATTTATCAATTACCCCTACTTTAACTCTAAACTATTCCTGGCTATAGGCATCCATCGGTAGACAAGAACAGACCAAATTCCTGTCGCCATAAGCCTGATCGATCCGACCTACCGCTGGCCAGAACTTATAATCCTGCAACCCAGCCACAGGGAACACCGCTTGCTCCCGACTGTAAGGACGATCCCAATTAGCATCAACCAGATTACCTCCGGTAGGCTACGCCAACGACGATCGTGTGTGGGGCATTTTTGAGGGCGTTATTTTGTTTGTCCACATTGCCGATTTCGATCTCGCGGATCTCTTCGCGGATGGCGATCATCGCATCGCAAAAGCGATCGAGTTCCACTAATGATTCGCTTTCTGTGG
>JANNBD010000380.1:0-4080 GCA_031385105.1 Chamaesiphon sp. OTE_78_metabat_374 | reverse complement strand
CAGCAACCCATTGATTACTTGGAGTACAAATTTTGGATCTTTTCGTTGAGCCGCTGGTAGCGCGGCAATTGCAGTATCGACCGATGCCATCGATTCTTTAAAATTAGTCGTGACTTTAGTATTATCTTTTGCTCCAGCTTTAACCAAATCTTCTAGAGCAATTAGCGTAGTCTTAAACTCTTTTACTTTGCGCTCATTTAATTGATCGGCAACATCTGTATAAATCTCTTCGACTGGATGACCGATGTGTGGTTCAGCCTCTTTTGGCTTTTTGAGATCGAGCAGTTCTTTAGCTACAAACAAGTGACCTTTCATCAGTCCCAATTTGACCATATAGTCAACATCTTTCTCAACTCCAGACAGCACGATATCTTCGATCGTGACTAGATCTTTAATCTGGTCATATTGCTTTTGATCGATGACTTTTTTCGAGACTAATTCTTCAGGTGTTTTGTAGGGACGTTCAGCTTGAATCTTATTCGATAACGCTGGAACACCTAATTTGGCTTCGAGCTTGTCCAGTTCTGAGAGGATCGCGCTGTTAATATTAATTTTCTTGCCACCACCGTGGTTCATTCCAGCCATATCTGCTGCTGGTGCTGTTGCCGCAGGAGTTGCCGCATCGGGCTTAGTTTCTGTAGTCGTAGTCGTAGAAGTAGGACTGTTGCAAGCACTAATGACGATCGAAGCTACAAAAGCGACAATACTAATACTTACATACTTATTAGTTTTCATTGGAAGATATTTAAAATCGATTATTTCTAGTCATCTTAATTGTGTACTTGATGAGAACTACTGTCAACTTATTTGATAGTAATTTCTATTAAGTGAATGGCACAACTTTAAACGCCCCCATACAGCCGCTTTCAGCGATGCCATCTTGATGGGGATGAAACATAAATTCGCCTGGATATTTAAACTTAAACTCTAAAATATGTCGTTCTGCTGTACCCATCGTAATCACGTCGCTGGTATGACTGGGTTTTAGAGTCATCCCCGTGGGATAGACATCAAACATATTTGCGTGGAGATGAAATGTCACCGCCGGATCGATTTCGATCATATTTAGGACATATAGCCGAATTAATTGATGCTGATAAATCTCGATCGGGTTCATCATATAGTAATCAGGCACACCGTTAAAAGCATACAGCTCATTCTTACCATCGTCATTGGTATCATAGCCACCCATAATCAGCACCAGTTCATCTGCTACTGGACGCGCTTCAGGCGGATCGATAATCAGCATCCCGTACAAGCCCTTCCCAATATGGCGGGTAACTGGCGCGACGTGGCAGTGGTAGAGATGCACCCCATAAGGTTCAGCCTCCAATTCATAAACTGTCCCCGTACCATTCCGAATTGGCTTGATCCCATCCATCGCCGCCGGATGAAAGCCGTGAAAATGCATCGAGTGAGCATGTCCTGCCCGATTTAGAAAAGATACCCGAATCAATTCACCAGCTTTGGCTCTGAGTGTCGGTGCAGGCACTCTGCCATTAAAATTCCAGCTATTGAATGACACTGCCGTATTGAGCTGAAGCGTAGTATTGCCAGCAACTAATCTGAACTCTCGCACAGTCCGCCCATTTTCCTGCTTAACGGTGCCATAGTCAAAATCTCGCAAAGTCTGCATCGGACTAAACGAGTTGCCCATCCTGGGGCTATTTGCGGGCACTGGTGGGATTCTCGCAGTAGACTTGGGCTGGAGCTGTTGCCAAGCAAGTGATGCTGTTGTCAGTCCCAATCCAGCTAGTCCATATTTGAGCAACTGACGACGCTGGAGCAGGGGATTATGAATAAATCTATCGAGATTAGACATTAAGGCTAATAGTCGGCGGCTAGTTGTGAAAAAGTTATCGTCAACTAGCTATTATAACGATCGATTTAACTAAATCATAATTATTAGCATTATGAGTAGTCAAGAGTAAGCCTTACGATCGATCTGATAGCTAATTGGTTCGAGGGAAATTGCGACTCGGACTGGGCGATAATGCGCTTGGAGCCGTTTTTCTACTGTTTTGACAATTTTGTGAGCACTGGCTACATCTGCGGCGGTGACTACCAATCGCATTTCGATAAAAGCTTGCTTACCTAATAGTCCCCGCGAGGCAATATCATGACAGCCAGCTACTCCCACCACACTCATCGCGTGGCGGTGAATCTGCTTGGGATCGATCGCCATTTCATCGACTAGCCAGGGTAGATTACTCTTGATTATTTCCCAGCCACTTTTGAGCACCAATGCGCCAATCGGGAAGGCTAGTGCCACATCCAGCCACTGATAGCCAAACCACACACCAACTAAACCAATAATTACGGCAATTGTCACCCAGATATCGCTCATCGTATCCGCTGCATCAGCCAGCAGAATCTGACTGCGCGTCCGTTTACCAATCTTCCGCTCGTATAAGACAATTAGAGTATTAATCACCAGCACGATCAACATCACCCACAGCACTGGTTCAGACATCTGCACGGGCTTACTGACATGGACGATCCGATCGATCGCATTTCGCACAATTTCCAGACAAGTCACCGCCAACAGAGCTGCAATCCCCAGCGCGCCCAGAGCCTCAAACTTGTGATGTCCATAGGGATGATCTCGATCTGGTGCCTCTGACGCTGCTCGATTTGCCGCCAATCCCAGGATATTATTAAAGCTATCCGTCATGCTATGCAACGCATCAACAAATAAACTCAGTGAGCCTGAATACCCGCTGACAATCAGTTTCAGCACCATTACGAGTAGATTCAGACACAAGGTAATTTGGAGGACACGTTGAACTCGGCGATCTCGTTTGTTCATAGCTGGAGGTAAACCAATCGGTTATGCGGTATGTCTGTAGCAATCACCGCACTAACTTGTCGTTGGCGGAGCTTACCGGAGGTAATCGATTAGTTTTTGATAGTAACATAAAAATATAATGCCCTATCTACCAGAACTAATTCCGACCAGTCCAGACTAATTAGCAAAAAAGTGTCGTAAACTACCAAAAGTGAGTGAGCTTTGTACCCTTTGATAATTTACTTCTATAAACTTGATGCCCCTTATGGCTGCTTTTCCAATTTTTCGCCCCACTCGATCGATCTCGGCGGCAAAAGGTGGGCAACTGTCGAGCACTATTATCAGGCACACAAGTTTGAGGGGACAGAATTTGAATATTTGATGGCAGAAATTCAAGCTGCACCGACTCCAGCACTTGCCGCTAAAATTGGACGCGATCCCGCCCATCAACCTCATGCTGATTGGGATCTGCGTAAATGCGAAATCATGTATCGCGCCATCTGGCAAAAATTTAATTCTCACCCCGATATTCAGCAAGTATTACTCGACACGCTGAATACAGAAATTGTCGAAGATTCACCTGTAGATTACTTCTGGGGCTGTGGGATCGATCGATCTGGCCAAAATCAGCTCGGACGGATTCTAATGCAGGTCAGGAATGATTTAACCTTTTAATAATCGATCGTATTCCGCATGAGTTCCAATCCAAAACCAGACAATATCATTACCATCTTCTAACGCTAGAGCACGATAGGACAGAAATGTAGGGTGGGCATTGCCCACAGACCATGTAGAACCGAAGCAAAAAGACTTTAAATTGCTTATTCGATTACATACGGTACGCTGCGCGTTGGCGGAGCCTCTCCCTCAGGAGAATGCACAATCCTTACCTCAATCATTCGCAAAGTGTGCAGTAGGCGATCGATATGGACCACCTGAAATATTTATATTACTAAATCAAAAATGGTCTGTGGGCATTGCCCACCCTACTGGCTTCTGCTGGTGCAGGCTCCGCTTCCATGTTCATAAGCTTATAGGCATAGCGTATATTTTCCTCTAGCTCTGCAAGAGTTTGCCCTTGGCTAAATACTCCAGGGATGCCTTTCAATCGACCAACCAACCAATTATCATCATTCCAATACTCTAATATGAAGGATTGTGACATATAACCTCCTAGTAAAAATTATATTGAACTAAAAATATTGTATCACCTGCACATTCTTGAATGTCATTAGATCGACAATCTAGTGGCGATAGCAAAAATGGTGGTAGGGGCAATTCATGAATTGCCC
>JANNBD010000352.1:0-6526 GCA_031385105.1 Chamaesiphon sp. OTE_78_metabat_374 | reverse complement strand
ATAAACAACCCCTTTTTTTTGTAAACGGGGTTTTTTTTTCCGCGGGGGGGTCTGGCTGCCCCTCGGGGGTTCCCCCCTGTGGGGGGAGCCTCACCGACTGGATATATAAAAAAACGACAAGACAGTCGGGTTTGTTGCAGTAATGGCAAAAATTCTGAGGTGAATTATGCAAGACGAAGGAAATCTGCCTGAATTAATTCAGCAAATGTTATCGCCGGATTTTTATCCTCATTCGGTGACAATGCCGATCGAATTAATCCAAACTCATGCATCTGCTGTATTGTTAACTGGTGACTTTGCTTACAAACTCAAGAAACCAGTAAATTTTGGCTTTTTGGACTATTCAACCGTCACGAACCGAAAGCATTTTTGTGAAGAAGAAATTCGGCTCAATCAGCGGGGAGCAAAAGAATTATATCTAGCAGTATTATCAATCTCTAAACAGGGGGATAAATATCAATTTGGTAATGAAGGGGAAATAGTTGACTACGCCGTAAAAATGGTGCAATTTCCGCAATCAGCCTTACTCAGCAGTCTGTTTGAGTCAGGTCAAATTGCGACTAGTGATGTTGAAGAAATGGGTCAAGTTGTAGCTGGGTTTCACTCTGAGGCGCAGACAAGTGAATATATTAGCAGTTTTGGCACGGTAGCAAAGATTCGCCAGTCGATCGATGACAACTACCGCCAAACTGAGAAATACATTAGCAAGGCACAAACTCAACAGCAATATACTGAAACAAAAACATATACCGATCGATTCCTGCTGGAACATGAGCAGCTATTTCTCGATCGAATTGCTGGCGGATTTATTCGCGAGTGTCATGGCGATTTACACTTGCGAAATATCTGTCGTTGGCAAACCAAAATTCTCTTATTTGACTGCATCGAATTTAACGAACCATTTCGCTTCGTTGATACCATGTACGATGTTGCTTTTGCCGTGATGGATCTCGAAGCTAGAGGACGCAAAGATCTCGCCAATCGCTTTTTGAATACCTACGTTGAGCAAACTGGCGACTGGGCAGGATTGCTGGTGCTACCAATGTATTTGAGCCGTCAGGCATATGTCCGAGCCAAGGTAACATCATTTTTGCTTGATGATGCTGGCATATCTGAGGCGGATCGAGTAGAAGCTTCAGCGACAGCCAGAAATTATTATCATCAAGCTTGGCAATATACTCGTCCACGCCAAGGACGAATCATTCTACTATCGGGACTATCTGGCTCTGGCAAAAGTACTTTAGGTCAGCAACTAGCTACGTCAGTCGGTGGGATCCAGATTCGCTCTGATGCTGTCCGTAAGCATCTAGGCGGGATTCCTTTGTTGTCTAGGGGTGATGACAGTCTCTACACGCCGGAAATGACTAGAAGAACTTATCAACAGGTCTTGTTATTAGGGGCAAAATTAGCGGCACAGGGCTTTACAGTGATTTTGGATGCAAAGTACGATCGACAGTCTTTGCGCGCTCCTGTCATCGGTTTAGCCCAGTCTGAGACAATACAGCTAGACATCATCCACTGTACGGCACCAGCAAGTGTGCTGATCGATCGACTATTACAGCGCACTGGAGATATTGCCGATGCAACTGCAAATTTACTAGCTAGTCAGCAGGCGGCATGGGAAGATTTTACGCTGGTAGAACAGCAATATGTGACGGAGATTGATACTACGGTAGATTCGGCAGCATCGTTACTTGAGCGATTAGCTTGATTGGAGCTTCAACCCCCTGATGGTGGACAGTATCTATCCACCCTCCGTATTTTCTGACATGTCACTACTTCACCTGTGCGCGAATAAAAGAACCAGGTAATCCCCACAACTTCTTGGGCGTACTCACATAAGCCCGCCGATTGAAGACATCATAGTCATTGCGCTCGATCGAGTCTAAAATCTGTTGATACAGCAAAAAAGCTGCCCAAACTGGCCACCGGACATCAGGACTAAGCCGACTGATGCCGCTTTCAGCCTGTTGGTAATATTTGCGCGCGCGTTGAATCTGAAACTTCATCAGGGCGCGCCAATTGTCATTCACAACTCGATCGATCAAATTCTGTTCGGTATAGCCAAATAGTGCCAACTCATCCAACGGTAAATAAATGCGTCCGCGCTGGGCATCTTCGCCCACATCCCGCAGGATATTCGTCAACTGCTTACCAATTCCCAATGCTACCGCTTCCTCGATCGGAATATCAATCTTGTCGCAATTCCAAGGTGCCGTAAATTGACTCTCATCGACACCAACGATCGAATTTGACATTAGTCCAACTGTCCCAGCTACCCGATAGCAGTATAGCGATAATTCTTCAAAACTCTGATAGCGATTTTTTCGCAAATCCATCCGCTGTCCAGTAATCATGTCCCGAAAGGGTTGAATTGCCAAATCGGGAAAGCTAGAAATCGTATCAACTAGGGCGACATCATAGTTATCAGTAGGATTACCCCTAAACATTTCCTCTAATTGAGCTTCCCAGCGGTCGAGTGTAGCTGGAGTTGTTTCATCGGCATCCGCGCCATCGACTAATTCATCAGTATTGCGACACCAGGCATAAATAGCCCAAATCGCCCGCCGCTTGGGGACTGACATCAGTAGTGTCGCCAAATAAAAAGTTTTGCCGTATTCAGCAGTTATCTGACGACAGAGTTCATATGATTCCTCGGTCGATATCATTGTAGTCACGATCGGTAGGGACTTTTCCAGTTGCAACATTGCAGAGGTTTTCTAGAGGATAGGGAGTGTGGGGGCGAGGGGACGGGGGACGGGGGACGAGGGGACGAGGGGACGAGGGGACGAGGGAACGAGGGGACAAGGGAACGTAGTTGAAAATCTTAGTCTCCCAATCCCCCAGTCTCCCAATCTCCCAGTCTCCCAATCTCCCAGTCTCCCAGTCTCCCCCTCTCCCATTTCCTACTCCCTAAGTTGCAGCAACCAACGGTTTTACTACTGCGGGTTGATAATTCGCGATCTCCTGTGCTGCAAGCTTACCAGAAAGCACGGCACCTTCCATACTGCCAAGATATTCTTGCATAGTATAGCTACCAGCAAGAAAGAAATTGGAAATTGGCGTAGATTGGCTGGGGCGGCACTCTTGTCGTCCTGGAGATGCAGTATAAACCGATCTGGGTGTCTTCACGACGATCGATTTACGCAATTTAGCTGGATTATCTCCGGTTAGATGTTGGGGGAACAACCGTTCTAGCTCTTTCATCACTGCGGCGGTGATTTCAGCATCAGACTTATCAATCCAGTCTTTGCCTGGAGCCACAATTAGCTCTAGCATCGATCTGTCAGGGTCTTCATATTCCTTGCAAGCCACGCTCATATCAGCATAAACACTGAGAATATCCGATCGAGAAAATAGCAGATGGTCGATATCAGTCAGCTTGCGATCGAACCACAAGTGCAAGTTAATCACGGGCACCCCTTCCAAGCCCTGCATTTTATCGAAGAACTCAATTTCCCGCCACGGCTGGGGCATCAGCACTTTCATTACATCCACAGGCATTGCCGAGACATAAGCATCGGCCACGACGATCTCATCCGCCGCGCCATTGATGCCCCGCATCACAAAATGTTTGACGGTCCCATCTTCATTCAGCGCGATTTCTTTCAGCGGCTTCTCCATCCGAATTTCGCCACCACGGGCTTGGAAATGCTCCACAATCGGCTGACACAAGCGTTCCGTCGGCGACCCGTCTAGAAAGGCGATTTTGGAGCCGTAGCGTTGCTTGAGAAACTTGTTAATTGCGGTCAACGGAATTGTTGCCGAGACATCTTCAGGATTGATGAAAGTCAGAGCCTTGGATGCTGCAATGAAGATATCCGAGTTTACTCGATCGTCGATACCCTGCAACCGCAGCCACTCCAGCAGACTGTACTTATCCATATCTTCGACATACTTTTGTCCGCGCAGCACTGCTGGCCACAATCCCAGGGCAAACTTGATTTTTTGCTCCCACGTCAGCATGTCGTTATTTTTCAGAATCGACCAGATCACGTTAAATGGGGCTGGGATATCGGGCACACTGAAATAAGAATACTTCTCTGGTTTCTCCGGCTGATTGAAAATCAGTGCATGTTCCTTCCATTGCAGGTGATCCTCAATGTCCAACTCCTTCATCAACTGGAGCATATTCGGATAGGCTCCAAAAAAGGCGTGGAGTCCGGTTTCATACCAGTCACCCTCATCATCTTTCCAAGCTGCAACTAAACCACCCAGTACATCCCGACTTTCAAACAAGATCGGTGTATGTCCGGCATCTGATAGATATTTAGCACAAGCTAGTCCGGCTAAACCTGCTCCCGCAATGGCTACACGCATTTGTTAGTAATATCCCTATACGATCGACTTTAAAATCATGAATACTTAATCCAGTTTAATTATATTTGCATTTCTTTACAATCCAACAGCTCGATCAATATTCGTCGCTGCTGTCTGTCCCACGGTCATTTAAGCGCGGTGGATCTGCGCTCGATCCTCAAGTGTCCAATAACAGGCTGACCGCAAAGAAGTGAAATTCTAGCGATATAATCAGGTTTCACCCATCAAATCCAAGTCACTATTTCTCACGTAACGCTTGTTCTCAAAGCTAATTGAGCTATGGGTAACAGAATTAATCCAATGCATTAGAAAATTCACATCAGCTTTTAAAATATTTGGAGGTGGTAATTGATTCGATCAATACGCGGTGTTGCAAACAAAGCTAAAAAGCTCAGAAGGTCGATGCCTCTGAGTGAACAGCAGTTAGCTAAATTTGATCTCCTAAGAACTCTAGTCAGACGAGACTTGGATGCTCGTTACAAGGGATCGGTATTGGGGAACCTCTGGCCATTAGTCAATCAACTATCGCAGTTACTGATCTATACTTATGTGTTCTCGATCGTTCTCAAAGTAAAACTTAGTCTTCAAGGTGTCCCAGCCAATAATTTCACTTTTGGCTTGTGGATATTTGCCGGATTGTTACCGTGGATCTCTTTCACCAGTGGGCTAACACAGGCAGCTATTTCAGTTACTACCCAGCCAAATTTAGTTAAGAAGGTTGTATTTCCGCTGGAATTATTACCCCTAGTAGCAGTTCTGTCAGCCTTTGTGGAAAGTGCCTTTGGACTGATGGCTTTGATCTTTTTTGTCGCTCTAAGCACTCATACTTTACATCCGACCTTGGTGCTGCTACCGTTAATTTGGATAACACAACTTTTATTAACAGCAGGATTAGCATACCTCGCCGCAGGTCTGACAGTATTTTTACGCGATATTCCCCAGACATTGACGGTAATTCTCAATCTGTGGTTCTACGCAACACCAATTATTTATCCGGCAGCAGCAATTCCTGAAAACTTTCGGACCTGGGTGTTTTGGCTAAATCCGATCGCCACCATTTCTGAAATTTATCGAGATGTTGTGTTGGTCGGTGAGGTCAGTCATTGGGTTGAGTGGGGTGTTACGCTAGTGATATCAACGATCATGTTTTTGATTGGCATCAAAGTTTATCAGCGGTTGCGACCAGCCTTTGCAGACGTATTGTAGATATTCACAAGTTCAATATTTTAGTGTATGTAAATTTCGAGGAATTTATTGTAAAAACATGGGAGCAGAATTAGCAATTTCCCTAAGTAATATATCAAAATGCTTCAAGCGTTACGATCGACCAATCGATAAATTAAAAGAAGTTTTACTGCCAACCAAAAATTGTGCTAATGATTTTTGGGCATTGCGAGATATCAATTTAGAAATCCCAAAAGGACAATCAATAGGAATCGTCGGGCGTAATGGTTCTGGGAAAAGTACTCTATTACAAATTATCGCTGGCATCCTAACACCAACGGCTGGTGAAGTAAATATAAATGGTCGAGTATCTGCTTTATTAGAACTAGGAAGTGGCTTTAATCCAGAGTTTACTGGGAGACAAAATGTTTTTTTTAATGGCCGCTTATTGGGCTTGAATAAAGCAGAAATCGAACAAAAATTTGATCAGATCGCTGAATTCGCTGATATAGGAGACTTTATCGAGCAACCTGTTAAAACATATTCAAGTGGGATGTTTGTTCGATTAGCTTTTGCTGTCGCGACAAGTACAACTCCCGATATTTTGATTGTTGATGAAGCTCTTTCTGTTGGAGATGAAGCTTTTCAGCGTAAATGTTTTGCCAGAATTCAGTCGATCCAAGATCGTGGCGGTACGATTTTATTTGTATCTCACTCAGCATCCTCAGTTGTAGAACTATGTGAATATGCCATTTTAATGAGTCATGGCGAGATCTTATTTTCTGGATCTCCAAAAAACGTAGTGTCAAAATATCACAAGCTCATATATGCTCCAGTTGATAGTCTCGAAAAACTCAAGCAAGAAATTCGCGACCTGAATCAGGATTCTACTATTTATGAAGAAAGCTTTTTAGCTAATATTCAAGTAGAAAAAAATGATCGAGCAACTATCGATCGATACGACCCTAACTTAATCCCTCAAAGTACTATCTCTTATGTGTCTCGTGGTGCTAAGATAGAAAACTGTCGGATTGAAGCGTTG
>JANNBD010000328.1:0-13553 GCA_031385105.1 Chamaesiphon sp. OTE_78_metabat_374 | reverse complement strand
GCGGGATGTTCTAGGTAGCCTGGAGCCTGGGATGTCTCGACTGGGGACATGGTAGGCGGTAGGTAAATCAGCCACTTGGGATCGGCAGCAAACCGACTCATTACTTCTAGCGCGGCAACTGCATTTTCAGCTCGAATGGTGATATTTGGTTGCAATTTAGTTGAGATTCTGCGTTTCCCAGTGACATCGGAAATATCTAACACATCATCATCCTGTTGCTGGATCGTTAACGTTGATGCTGATGTTAGTGGTTTAACTGGCTCACAATATACTTTCTGGGCTGGTACCGAAACTAGTTCGCGTTCGGGATAGCGGAGGGCAGTCAGCTTGCCACCAAAGACGCAACCTGTATCGATATCGATCGTGCCATTTAGCCAGACTGGTTCAGGTACGGGGGTATGACCATAAACTACCATCGCCTCACCGCGATATTCTGATGCCCAGTTGTGTCGCACTGGTAAGCCAAATTCGTCGATCTCGCCTGTAGTTTCGCCGTATAGGGCAAAATCTCTAACTTTTGCAGAACCGCGCCCTTGGTAAGCCTGTTTCAAGCCAGCATGGGCAACTACCAACCGACCATCATCGAGAATGTAGTGACTGACTAAGCCCGTGAGGAAGGCTTGGAGGGATTGCCGTTCGGTTTCATCTAGGGCTTCGAGTTCGGCGAGAGTTTTGTCTAATCCATGATTGATCGTGACCTTTTGACCTTTGAGCTGCCGGAGCAGCTTGTAGTCGTGATTGCCTGGAACGCAAAGCGCGCTTTCGGCTGTAACCATTTTTTGGACGAGATTAAGCGTATCGAGAATTCGATCGCCTCGATCGACTAAATCACCTAGAAATACTGCTTTGCGTCCAGCGGGATGGACGTAAGTTTGCTCTTTTAATTGATAGCCAAGGGTGGTTAATAATGTCTCCAATTCATCACAACAACCATGAACATCACCAATAATATCGAAGGGGCCATGCTCGTGTTTTTTGTTATTCCACAGTGGTTGACGTTCGATTTCAACTGCGGCGATTTGTTCTAATGAATTAAGTATATAAACCTGACGAAATCCTTCTTTTTGGAGTCCTTTGAGCGACCTGCGAATATTTTGGACATGTCGTTTAATCACATGCTCACCAAATTGCCTGTCTGGGCGCGCTCGATTTCGATCGCGACAAACTTCTTCGGGTAAATTGAGAACGATCGCGATCGGGAGACAATGATATTCTCGTGCCAGTTGAATCAAATGCTTGCGATCGGCTGACTGAGTATTTGTGGCATCAATTACCGTCAATTGACCCCGATTTAATCGCTTACCGCCAATGTAATGCAGCACGTCAAAAGCATCTTGAGTCGCTGCCTGATTGGTTTCATCATCAGAAACTAATCCCCGACAAACATCGGAGGAAATGATCTCAGTCGGCAAGAAATGTGTCCGCGCAAATGTGGATTTGCCAGAACCAGAAGCTCCAATTAAAGTAACTAAAGAGAGTTCAGGGATAATCATTTTCATTTGTTACTCTCCTCAAAAATTGCCATTTGGGTTGGTGCGCCGACATCTGGATCTACGGAACCGATATCTGTAAAATTGACTGTGTAATTAAATCGCTGACAAATATCACTTGCCCAAGTTTTAAATTCGCCCCTCGTCCATTCAAATCGATGATCGTGGTGACGAAATTTTCCAGTTGGTAAATTTTCAAACTTGATGTTGTACTCACTATTTGGGGTAGTAATTAATACCAACTTTGGTCGTGCAAATTCAAATACGACTCGTGCTAATGCTGCTAATCGTGATTCGTCTAAATGTTCGATTACCTCAATCAAAGTTGCCGCATCATAGTCTGCCAAACGTCGATCACGATAAGTCAACGATCCCTGAAATAGCTGAATCCGTTGCTGTTGAGCCGCCGACAGAAAGATTTTATCGAGTCTGGCTTGAGCATATTCAATTGATCGATAAGAGACATCCATTCCACCAATTTGCTCAAAGAAATTATCTTTTGCTAATAGAGCGATTAATTTACCTTCACCACAACCAAGATCGATCGATCGTTTTATTTGATATTTTTTGAGTGTAACAACAATAGTTTCATGCCGAATTTGATTGAGACTAATTGGCTTTTCAATTGCCACTTCTTCGACTGCTAATTCGGGTAATTCTTCTGCCCCAAGTTGAGTTAGTGCCGATTGTGCGAGGGACTTTTGCCGCTTCAAATATCGTTGAGTAATTTGCGCTTTTTCAGGATGATCGTTTAACCAGCCTTCCCCATGTCGGAGCAATTTCTCCACTTCATCCGCACCCACCCAATAGTGCTTATCCTCATCCAATACCGGAATCAGCACATACAAATGACTCAACAAAGCTTGAACAGTCGTTGTGGCGGTTAGTTCCACACTAAAATAAGCACTATTGCCCCATTCGGGAAAATGCCGATCTAAAATATGTGGCGTGGCTGTAACTGTATAGCCCAACGGTTCAAATAACCGCGCTAAAAAATCCACCCCACCCCGACAAGGCAACACCGCCAGCTTCGCACAGAGTGGCATTGCCAACGTTGCCAATTCGGGATGATCCTTACATTGCCCTGATAGCGCACTCCGAAATACCTTGGCAATTGCCACGCTCAAAAACGACGATGCCACATAGGGTCGATCGTTCACATACTGCGATAAACTTGTACCCTGTCCCCGTACCAATTTGACAGGATCGACTTCCAGTAATAACGCCGCCGTACAGCACTCCGTTGTCGCTTCAGGGTAGAATACTTGCGATCGACCAAATGACAGCTCGAATGTCTGGAATCTGTCTGGATGCTTGCCCAGTAGATAGCCTAAATCCGTTGCAGGTGAATGGGTTGTGGAAATCGTCAGTAACATTGTTAAACTCAGTTAGGCAGTAGTTTCAGAATTCTGTAGCTGCCAAACCCTATTATGCCTGAGCCTTACCAATATTGGTTGCTTTAAAAATGACTATGCATCTCAACAAGGTATTTTCGATCGCACTATCAGCCTCTTTTTTATATGGACAAATAGCCACAGCGCAGCCTAGTGTTAAGCCGATGATGACGAGTGATTGGCAAACATTCAATCGCAATAACTACTCAGTAAAATATCCAGTAGATTGGGATTTACAGCAAAGCGATAATTCAAAATCTGGCACTGTAGTTAGTAAAACTGTCCGTTCTCAATTTATAGTGTTGTCACAGCTAGAGTCACCACAAGATCGGTTTATAGAAAATGTAAATCTGGTGATTGAAGATTTGAACGGGCAAAACCCCAATTTAGATGAATACTCTCGGGCAGCCGACAGTCAGCTTAAATTAATGATGAAAAACTGTAAAATTCTAGAAAGCAAGAAGGTCAATAAAGGGTCTCAACAGCACCACAAAACTATTTGGACTTCGGAATATCAGAAAATTCCGCTCAAATTTGAACAATATAGGTGGCTCTCGGATGGCAAGGCTTATGTTCTCACGTTCACGAGCGAACAAAATAAATTCGCCCAATTTCAGCAAGTTGGCGAAAAAATTCTCGACACATTTACACTGAAAAAGTAAACGTGTTCGAGTCTCACATCATCCCCCAGTACTCAGGTTTGACGGAATCTTCGATCGCAACCAACCAAGCCGCATGATCGAATCCTGCCACAACCCGCCACACTTGTACCTTGGCTGACTGTCTTTCGACATCGCGACTAATCACCCAGCGATAGCTCCAATAACTCAGAGCTACCCAGCGCAGATAGCGACGTTTCAGCCAGCGCAGCGGATTCTGAATAAAAGACTTTAGTTCTCCGAGCATTGGTAACTTTTGATAGAACTTTTAATATATCTACACAATTATGACAAAGTTTGGAAAAAACCGCCGCTATTTGCTCAATTTTTCTTGCCAAACTTACGTTGCAAGTCAGCCAGGGTTGCTGGTTGATTTGATTCCGGTGCTGCTTGAGCTTTCGGTGATACTTGAGCAGGTTTTGCTGACGGCTGGGGTTTGTTGCTACGCGCTACAGGTTGCGGTGCGGGACGATTGCCAGTGGGTGTAGCCACGCCAGTTTTCATCGTTAGGCTGACTCGTTTGAGCTGGACATTGACTTCGAGTACTTTTACCTTCACCACTTGCCCAACTTTGACTACCTGACTAGGATCGCTGACAAAGTTGTCTGATAGTTGAGAGACATGCACCAATCCATCTTGATGCACGCCGACATCTACAAACGCACCAAAGTTGGCTACATTCGTCACTGTGCCCTCCAATTCCATCCCAGCAACTAAATCTTTGATATCTTCAATGCCTGCCTTGAAGGTGGCATATTTGAACTCGGCACGGGGATCCCGTCCTGGTTTTTCGAGTTCGCTGATAATGTCGCGGAGGGTGGGTTCTCCGATTGTGTCGGTAATGTATTTCTTGAGATCTGCCCGTTTGAGTTCCGCACCTAGTTTCGTTGGCTCAGTTAGGGGAATATTTACATCTTTGGCAATTGTTGCGAGGATACTATAGCTTTCAGGATGAACTGCGGTATTATCAAGCGGATTCTCACCACCACGGATGCGAAGGAATCCAGCGGCTTGCTCGTAGGCTTTTGGGCCTAGTTTAGCAACTTTGAGCAGTTGCTTACGGTTTTTAAAAGCTCCATTTTCATTCCGATAGGCGATAATATTATTGGCAACTACCGGACTCAAACCAGATACAAACGTGAGTAGTTCTTTGGATGCAGTATTAAGATCGACACCGACATAGTTCACACAACTTTCGACAGTATCATCGAGTTTTTTGCGGAGTAACTTTTGATCGACATCGTGCTGATATTGTCCGACTCCAATTGATTTAGGATCGATTTTTACGAGTTCAGCGAGCGGATCTTGCAATCGTCGTCCGATACTAATTGCGCCGCGCACGGTAATATCTAGATCGGGAAATTCCGAGATCGCGACATCACTCGCAGAATAAATCGAAGCCCCCGATTCATTCACCATTACTTTGATTGGTTTGGGTTCAATATCTGCCAAAAGTTCGATTACAAATTGGTCAGTCTCACGTCCAGCAGTACCATTGCCGATCGCAATTAATTCGATACCATATTTTTTGATAAACTGCTTAACAGTATTCGCAGCTTGCTGGCGTTGATTGGCAGCTTGATGGGGAAATACCGCTTCATAAGCCAGGTACTTACCCGTCTCTGATAATACGGCAACTTTGCAACCACTGCGGAAGCCAGGATCGATCGCCAGTGTCGGTTTCATCCCCGCTGGAGCAGATAATAATAGTTCGCGCAGGTTAGTTTCAAAGTTAGAAATCGAACCGATATCTGCCTGCAATTTACATTCAGCACGGACTTCATTTACCAGCGATGTTTTCATCAATCGATTGAAAGCATCCTTGAGCATTCCCTGATAAAACTCGCGGATTGCAGGCACTTTAGTTTTAATCTCTTGTCTGGCTAAATACTCACACACATCATCTTCATCAAATTCTAATTCCAGCTTGATTACTTTCTCACCTTCGCCTCTAAATAATGCCAGTAAGTTATGTGGAGCAACTTTACTAATTGCTACCGCATATTTCCGATACATCTCATATTTAGTCGATCCTTCTTCGACATCATCCTTGATACTCGAAACAAACCCGCCTTCAGACTGAATATATTCGCGAATGTAGGCGCGTAAATTAGCTTTGTCCGCAGTTGATTCAGCAATAATATCTGAAGCTCCAGCTAAAGCTTCTGCGGCTGTCTTGACACCTTTTTCTTCGTTAATGTATTTTGCGGCTTCTAGCTCTAATTCGACGGGTTGAGCGGTTGGTAAATTGAGAGAGCGAATTAACTCAGCCAGTGGCTCTAATCCTTTTTCTTTGGCAATCGTCGCTCTAGTGCGTCGCTTAGGTTTGTAGGGTAGGTATAGATCTTCTAACTCAGTCTTGAGTAAACAGTTCTCAATCTTCGTTCGCAGTTCTGGGGTGAGTTTATCTTGAGACTCGATCGAACTAAGAATAGTCTCTTTTCGCGCTGCTAATTCGGTTAAGTATGTAAACCTCTCTTCCAGTTCCCGCAATACGATTTCATTCATCTCATCTGTGCGCTCTTTCCGATACCGCGCAATAAATGGAATCGTTGCTCCCTCTGCGAATAAATCCAGCACATTTTGAACAATATTTGGATTTAGATCTAGTTCTGAGGCAATTTGAGCACGGATATCTAACATAAAATAATAATAATTCAGTGAATTCACTTTTAAAAATCGATCAAGCTATTATGACGATGAATCTATTCCATCAACAGAGTACAACAGCTCTCCGTGTTCCATCACATATTTTACCGGAATTTTAGGATTGTTGATATCTCTGCCACCAGAGCTGTGCCATTTGTCCGACCATTTTGTATAAAAACATTCCAAATCACTAGGTTTCAGTTTATAAATAGAGACTAAATTAATTTCCCTATAAATAGCAAATATCCAATCTACTCGACGATATTTATCAATGATACGAGGATTAATGTGATGATGTGTAGAAAAGCTTTTAGTCAGAGCTATATTTACTGATTTTAGCTCATATTCATTTCCATCAGCATCCTTTGCATCATTCCCCTCTCTGCCTGCTAGAACCTCTAAGCCTGTTGCCAGTAGTACCTGAAGAATTTTTCCACCATTATCTTGAAAAATATCATTAATGCCATGTTTTAATGCAAGTTCTTGATATTGTTGGATATATGGAAATAAATCGTCAAGAATTGTCTTGTCTGGGTGAGGTATCATTCTAGCTCTTGTTTGAGAAGTTCGATGATGTCAATCTCCAAAGCATTGGCAAGACGTTCTATATTATCAATAGAGATATTGCGTTCACCGCGTTCTACCGAACCCACATAAGTACGATGTAAGCCTGCCCTGTCAGCTAGCTCCTCTTGCGATAAACATTTTGCCTGACGGATTTGCCGTAACCTAGACGCAAAGACTTTCCTAGCATCAGACACCACAGTTTTTATGGATTGACATCACGTCTATAATTGACTAATTGATGACTATAGGTCTACAGACTATAAGTAGCAATTTAAACCAACCATGCCTTTAACCCAGATTCGTGTTCCAGTCAGTATCGATAGATTTACTCATCCACCAGCATATTTTACCGATTTAGGAGCGGCATTTTGTGGTGATTCATTAGAGCTATTAGATCAGTTACCAGATGAGAGCGTCAATTTAGTTTTGACTAGCCCTCCTTTCGCACTTCAAAGGGAGAAAGAGTACGGAAATAAGAATGCAACTGAGTATGTTGAATGGCTGGCTAAATTTGCGAGATTAGTACATCAAAAACTAAAGCCTGACGGCAGTTTTGTTCTCGATTTAGGTGGTGCTTATGAAAAAGGTAAGCCAGTTAGGAGTCTTTATAATTTTAGAGTTCCAATTTATCTGTGCGATGAGATTGGCTTTTTCTTAGCAGAAGATTTTTATTGGTTTAATCCTTCAAAGTTACCTAGTCCGATTGAATGGGTGAATAAAAGAAAAATCAGGGCAAAGGATTCGGTAAATACAGTCTGGTGGTTTAGCAAGTCAGAATTCCCAAAAGCAGATGTCAGTAAAGTTCTAACACCATATAGTCCAAGAATGAAACAACTACTCAAAGATCCAGACAAGTTCTACGATTCTAAAAAACGCCCATCGGGACATGATATTGGTAAGGCATTTGCAAAAGATAATGGTGGATCAATCCCTTCAAATTTATTACAAATAGCTAACTCAGAATCTAATGGACAATATTTAAGAGGCTGTAAATCTTTGGGAGTTAAAGCACATCCTGCACGCTTTCCGACGAAGCTTGCAGAATTTTTTATTCGTTTTCTAACGGATCCAGGCGATCTTGTTGTGGATATATTTTCTGGTTCCAATACAACTGGATTTGTTGCTGAAGCAGAAGGTCGTAATTGGTTAGCTTTTGAAAAAGATATTCAATATATTGCGGCATCTTCTTTTCGATTCATGGATGAAAATATAGATAAAGAAAGTCTGAGTTTATTCTATGAGAAGGTAATACGCGGGGAATCAGTAGGAATTATTCCGAATGCAACGCAGCTCAATTTTTTGGAGACAGCTAGTTAAATACTAAAAAAGTAAGATCTACAATGAATTTAGTTGAGAAGTTGAAGGGCGATAATGCCAAATTACCACCAAAGCATTCAATTAGGGCAATTTTAGTAGCTTGGCTGGGCAGCTTCTTGGCTATTAATGCCGTTACATTACTCCCTAATACCTTTTCCACAGCAATTGTTTTAGGCTCTTTTGGAGCCTCTTGTGTCTTGATTTTTGGGTTTCCAGGCGTGCCATTTTCACAACCTTGAAATGTCTCTATTTAGAATTGGGACTTGCTAAATTTAGCAAGCTTCTGATACATTTGTTAATATAAGTTAACAATGTTTAGTTAAACTACTGCGTATTTTTTTGAATTAATGCCCGCCATGCTCCACGCGAGAGGCTGAGTCAACCACCTAGAAATCCCACACTCACAGGTTGGAACTAAGAAGCGGCAATCAAAAGCTGTAGCTATCCTCTCAATCTGTCTGCATACGTTTTAAATCATGCTTTACCCTCAACTTATCAATGCTAAGGATTTACTGCAACAGTACGATCGAGGCTGCCGCGACTTTAGACACAGCAAATTGCAATCGATCGATCTGAGCGAATGTTGTCTTAGCGGGATTGATTTGACTCAAGCTCAATTGAATGAAAGCAACTTGGCTCACGCAAATCTTCGGGGCGTGAATCTGACGGAAGCAGTATTTGTCAAAGCGATGTTGTGGCATGTCGATCTACGCAAGGCAAGACTGACGGGGAGTAGAGGCGATCGAGCAACGTTGATTCGGGCGAATCTGAGTAGAGCAATCTGCGATCGAGCCACCCTACACAGAGCTGATTTGCGGTTAGCGAACTTAGAATTTGCCGATCTGAGTCAAACTGATTTATCAGGAGCGAATCTCAGCTATGCCAATCTGAGTCATGCCAATCTAGCCGGAGCCAATCTCAGCTACGCCAATCTGACGGGAACGAGTCTAGCTGGAGCGAATCTCAGTCGAACCAAATTAGATCGGGCTATTTTGAAGAATGTCTGTTGGGATGGGAGCATTGTGAACGATCTGGAATTGAGTCAAACCAGTTGGCGGGATCGATTAGATTTAGAATCTGCCCAAGTCGGAACTAGTTTTGCTCAACAGGTACACAGTGGATGAAAAAGTCCAACTCGCTGTTACCTGAATTACTCCAGCTATTCCCCGAACTTAGGGCGCAAATTTACTTCAAAACTACCCTAACTGCCATCTCCCACGCGATGGAGGATTTGGTATTAGCCAGTACTGAGCAGCCGTTGATCATTGCTAATTTTCAGCAGGAACGCTACTATCGCCAGGAATCTGCTCGATATCAACGAATTGCCCAACGTACTGATCGTGTCTACGTTTTAGCCGCACCTGAAACTGATTTTGCTTCTGCACCCGCACCTTTTGCCACAGTTGGCTTGGAGCAATCCGACGAACTAGCCCAAGAGTGGCATTTGGCAATTGTCGGCGAAAATTATAGTGCTTGTCTGATTTGTCGCGAATATGCCGCCCCCGTTGGCACGATCGATCTCGATTCAGCTCGTCAATTTAGAGGCTTTTGGACATTCGATCCGGCGATTACTCGTCAAGCAGCAGCCTTGTTGCTTCAGCGAATTAGCGATTATCGTCCCGATTTGGCTAGCCAGATCGATCGCGAAAAACAGCGGGCAATCGCCGAAAAACCGCCGTTGCAATCGGCTGAATCACTCTCAGCGGAGTTGTTTATTAATCGACTTGTCACCTATCTCCAAGCCAGTCAACATCGCCAGGTGAAAGCCTATCAACGGATTGTAGGGCAAGAGCGACAAGAACGGTTAATTAATCAGTTTAGTACTGCGATTCGCCAAACGCAGACGATCGAAGATATCTTAGCCGTGACGATTCGTGAAGTATCTCAGTCATTTGGGCAATCTCGCTGCTTATTATCTCGATTGCCTCTGGGTGTCACCGCACTAACTGCAACCGAATATCTGGCTAGCCACCCCCATTTTCAGCCATTATTAAACCAAGGGCAAATTGTGTCGATTGCTGATGTCAGTCAGGATTCAGGGATTCAGTCCCATCCAGATCTTCAGATCCGATTAGCCCAAGCGCAGATCGAGGCTTGTTTGCTAGTGCCGATTTTTATCAGTGCAACCGCCCACAATGACTATCGCCAGCAGTGTCTGGGTGTCCTAGAACTCCACCATTCTAGTCCCTATTTATGGTCGATCGCCGATCGAGATTTGCTTAGATCGATCGCCGAGTGCGTCGGAATTGAACTACTGCAAGCAGAGGCTTTGATCGATCTCAAGCAGATGAATCAGCAGCTAGCGGCAATTAAACAGACTCAAAATAACCTGATTGCGATCGTCGGGCATGAACTCCGCACGCCTCTATCAACAATTCAGGTGTGTCTAGAAAGCTTAGATGCCGAACCTGATATGCCTGCCAAATATCAACAGTCGATGGTTGGAATTGCCCTAACTGACTCAGAGCGATTACGCAAGCTGATTGAAGATTTCTTGTTACTATCCCGATTAGAAAGCAATCTAAGCACCTGGCAAATGGAACCTGTCAACGTAACTGATTCGATTTCGATCGCTGTCAGCAATCTCCAAGCAGCCGCCCAGCCGCGAGAGTTACCATCGATCGTCATGGATCTTTCGCCCACACTACCGCTGATTATTGCCGACAATGAAGCTTTGTTTCAACTATTTAGCAAGCTGTTGGATAATGCCTGTAAGTTCACACCCTCGACAGGGACAATTACCCTGAAAATTGGTGAGGTAGCTACAGCTCAAATGCCCCCACAATCAATGCTAAAAGTTGAAATTGCCGATACAGGCTGCGGTATTGAACCCGATCGACTGGAGACAATCTTTGACAGGTTTCATCAAGAGGAAGGCTTTCTGCGTCGAGCTGTTGGCGGCGCGGGTTTAGGGCTATCAATCTGTCGGCAATTAGTCCGTCAATTAGGTGGGCAGATCTGGGCAACTTCTCTAGGGAAGGGGCAAGGAAGTCAATTTTATGTGACTTTACCTGTGCTGGTGAATTGACCTAATTAGAATTTACACCACCCAGTTATTGGATCAAAAGAAAACTCTTTGACAGAGATATGTTGGGGTTATGATCGATATTTTTATTTCTGGACTACATAGATTGAATCATCCAGCTCAATCTAGATGTAGACAAAAATAACCTCTTAACTTCCAAAATGAAACTTGCACAATTAATTGGGATCTGTATCGTCACCATAATTCTCGCTCAAAATAGCGTATCTGCTCAAGAATATACCCCTGAGATCGCTCCCGCACCAGCAACGCTAGCGACACCCCCTGTCTCCGCAACCACCAAACTGAATTTTAGTTCCCCAGCACCAGAAAAGAAATACTCGATCGGTCCTGCGATCGAATTTAACAGTAAAGGTACCAGTCTTGGCATTACAGGTAAATATCCCGTATCTGGTTCGTTTTCAGTCAGACCATTAATCTTATTCGGTTATAAACCGACAATCTCCAGCGATAATGTCCGCAATTCTAGTAGTGGAGTCTTTAGCTCAGTTCAAGCTGATACAATTGCCAAAGCTGCAACGACTGGCTTTGCTTATGGGGCATCAGTCACATACGATTTCAAATCTGCCGATAATAAAATCGGTGGATATATCGGTCCGAAAATTTTGGGTAGTATTACTTCTGGCGATGGTAATATCATCAGCGGTACTACTAATCTTCCTTTTCGGATTGACGCTCTTGAGACTAATATCGGATTGACAGCAGGTGCAGATTTTGCAATCACTCCCGATTTAACCGCTGGACTTAATGCGACATACAACTTTTTTAGAAGTCTGAAAATTGGGCAAACTGATGTTCAAAGTACAGGTGCAAATAGCACTTTTGGCTTTAACTTTACCTACAATTTCTAAAATGACTTGATGCTGGGACAAAAACCCGACTTCTTTGAGAAATCGGGTTTTTAGCAACAATAGTTTGGCGTTGCTGAATTCAGCAACGCCGTCAGTTTTATTCGACTTTGCCTGTATTAGTGAATTGAGCCGACTTCAATCGGCCAAATCGTAGTGAGATACAATGAGTAAGTAGTTGGGATTCTCGCTTGCGTAAGCGCAAAGAGACTCCGCAAACGATCCAAACCTCACACCTCGCATCACTATGTCCACTGACACCATCGCAGTTTCACTCGAACCATACTGTGAAATGACAGTTAGTGGAATCATCGCCCCTGACGATCGAGAGCCGACGAAACTAGTCCTCACTACCCCCGATGGCATTCAGTTTCGAGCTGCACCGTTGGGAGATATCAATCTGGTTGAGGGTGATCAGCAATGGCTGGTGATTCCGATTATGCAAACCGATGGGAATATTACGCGGTTGCAAATCGTTGGGGCTTTTGCTGAGAATGCGCTTGAACCCGATAAATTTGTCTGTGTCGCCAGAATTTGCCAAGTCAGTCGCAAACATAACATCATCACTACGAAGATTGATAAATATGGCGAACAAACCATTCGTCCGACCTTTCTCAATCCGCCGGAAGCGATGCAGACAGGGCAACTATGGCATATTATTGCCCAACGGGTGGGGAAGACATTAGAGATTCTCAAAGCCACCCATCTCGATTCAACCGAAGGCGGGGGATCGACGGTTAAATCTCTCCCCAGCGTTGCTCCGAAGACCGTTTACAACCCTCGAAACCTGGACGGTGACAGAAAGGCTGAAATGACTCCGCTCGCACTTGCAGCCCTAAATTTGGAGCTAACTGAGCGAGACTGGGAACTATCCCTCACTAGAGTCAAGGAGCCAATCTGGGAATGGGAGGCTCAAAGTCTTGTCCCGACAGAATTACGAGCGCGTGTCCAGGTACATGCGCGGACTAAGGTGGCGCGAGTTTATGCGTATCCTCATCAGAGTAAGTTTGAAAAGAGGGGGACCGAGGGGACTGGGGGACAGGGAGACGGGGGGACGGGGGATAAGTATTTAGATCGATTGATAGTTACGCCATTAGGTGCAGCTAGAGGGATTGGTGCGTCTTGTTTTCGGGTGCAAATTGGCCCGTATGAGATCGTGATGGATGCAGGGACTCGCCCGAAGGGGAGTGATCCTTTACCTGCGTTTGAATTATTAGAGCGTCCGAATTTGATGCTGGTGACGCACGCTCACCTCGATCATATTGGCGCGTTACCGATTTTTCATCGGAATTTCCCGGATGTGCCGATGATTTGTACCCACGGGACGAGAGAAATCGCCCATGTGATGCTGACAGATGGTTTGAAGGTGCAGACAGCCCAGCAAAAAGAGGGAAATGAAGACTTCGGACAGGTATTTTCCGCCGATGATCTCGATCGAACCCTCTTCACCCTCCAAACTCAACCCGTCGGCGTGGACTTCTCGCCCCTCCCAGGCTTGACAGTTCGCTTCATTCATGCTGGGCATATCGTCGGCGCAGCCTGTATCTATATGAAATATGGCAATCGATCGATCCTCTATACAGGCG
>JANNBD010000312.1:0-1819 GCA_031385105.1 Chamaesiphon sp. OTE_78_metabat_374 | reverse complement strand
CTGATTTGGTCATTTTTAACCTGCTATCACTTTGGCTATCACTGGGAACATCATGAGTATCCCTTGCTGGCATGGTATGAATTGCCATCCGCACGCCAAGCTATCGGAAGCGACTACAGGTTTACCAATGATATCTTTTACGTTGAGCACGATCTGTATTTCCTTGGTTGTGAGTGATTGTTTAGAATCTTACCAGTTCGATCGCTAGTAACTAATCTATCCATAGAGATAAATTAGGTTACTTAACCAGTACCCCATTAGATGTATGTTGAAGACAGCGGCTGGTGCGGAAACTGGCTCACTTCTCGATAGCTTGGCGTGCGGATGGCAATTCATACCATGCCAGCAAGGGATACTCATGATGTTCCCAGTGATAGCCAAAGTGATAGCAGGTTAAAAATGACCAAATCAGCGGATAATTACTACTGGTTGCCTGATGAGAATTGTTGGGGTTAATCGCGCGATGTGGTAAATAAGTGCCAAAGAAAAATAGCTGAATTGTACTACAGAAAATCGGAATTACCCAAAACAAAAACAGGTTGGCAACTGGAATATGCAACCCAAAGTGTAGCGTAATAAAGATCGTGCCTAATCCCAGGAACTGAATAATTATTTGGCGAAGATTCAGATATCCTTTCATGAATTTTAGATACCAAACAAAGCGATTGCAATCGTGAAAATCAGGATCTCCAGCTTGCCCAGGCTGCCGATGATGTTGCCAGTGATTGACAGCTAGCTTCTGATAGTCTAAGAGTGCATATAATGTAACTGCAAATTGACCGTTGGCATAGCCTCTCGGAACGAGAATCGCATCATTCAATTTACGATTGCTCGAATACACAGACCCATGAATTGCATCATGAGCAATAATAAACAACCCAGTTTGGATAAATGTTCGCCCTAAAATGGCGGGCAAAATCCACAAAAGCGATAACTGGTAAATATCAACAAATGATAGGCATACTAGGCTCCAAATCCAGAGAATCGCGATGACTGTAGCAACCAGCAATCCTTTCCGTGACGGCAATTTTGGGTCATGCTGCACGGAGTTCTCTCTCATTGAGCAACACCATTGTTTCTGCACCTGCTCTGCCAAAAGTAGGCTCTTTGCCCTGTGGCATCTCGACGAGATATTTCCAACTGCCATCTTCAAAACTAGAGCTGCACACGACTCCTTCCCCGCCGACAAAACTTACTTTGCTGTTTTTTTCGTACAGCCGTTTTAGTGAAAAGTTAAATCTATCTACCGCTGTTTCCATTTTAGTCATGAATAATAGATCTCTAGTTCTCTGTTTATTCTATATTCTAAATCCATATTTACACTTGTATTTCCTGGATCCACTTCTACAATATCAATTGTAATTGACTACTTACTTCTCCCAATAGGCTGATTAATATCTATTTCTTTAGAGTGATGTGGATCGAACTAAATCTGGATAGAGTGACTGTTATTCACCGCTAAATAACTCAAAATCATGGCTAGCGAAAGACAACTTCAGGATCATGGAAACTCAAATCAAGAGGACTCACTGGGGATTCAGGATGCACAGATCTCCGATCCAGTAATCATGCCAACATCATCAAAAAAATTAGATCCAAAAGACGACCGCGAACATCGAAAACAGGTGGATTCACTCGTAGAGAAACTACAGGACAAGCTTAATGCTGCTGATGCCAATGCCATTTGACTTGAATAACTAGATCTGACGATCGTTAATTGATGAACTCTAAGTTAACAAAAACAAGGGGTCTAAACCCCAATTTTATTACTTTAAAGGAGTATGGGATTTGACCCCACACTCCTCTAAATAGCTAAGTT